>NZ_JAUBRO010000099.1:0-8350 GCF_036701945.1 Microcoleus sp. MON1_C1
GACCATTGCCGTTCTTGATAACTGTTCGCTAGTCTAACAGCGAGCGCACTTTTTGACCTGCTTAGTCTAAACTCCAAGTAAGAACGGTAGTGCTGTAAACGATCGCTTCACCGTGAAATTGCTCCTAATGCTCTTAATGTTGTTTTTTGAGCAGTTGTCAACCCCGTTGCACCTTGAATATTCATACCTTCATAGAGGCGATCGCCTCTCACCGTTTTGATACAGCGTCCTGTAGCGACATCCCACAGTTTAATAGTGCGATCGTCACTGCCACTGAATACGATTTGACCGTCAGAGCTAAAGACGACTGATCTGACCCAACTGATATGTCCGCACATCACATGAAGACATTCTCCTGTTTTCAAATTCCACAAGCGCACGGTTTGGTCGTCACTGCCACTTGCCAAAAGTTGACCATCGGGGCTAATAGCGAGGATATACACGGCACTGGTATGCCCTCGTAATATTCGCAGACACGCTCCCGTTTGCACATTCCACAACCGGATGGTTTGGTCAAAACTGCCGCTCGCCAGAATCGGCTCGGTTGGATGAAATGCTAGCGTGTAAAGCCCACCCCCGTTCCCTTCTATCATCCGCAGGCAATCTCCTGTCTGCACATCCCAAAGGCGAATGGTTTGATCAGAACTGCCACTTGCCAGCATTTGCCCTTGGGGATCAAAAGCGATCGCCTGAATGCTACCCCGATGACCCCGTAGCACTTGCAAGCATTGACGAGTTTGAATATTCCACAGACGTACTGTCTGGTCATAACTACTGCTTGCCAGGGTTTGGGTTTGCCCTTTAGGGTTAAAAAGCACCGCTATTACGGGGGCATCATGAGCGATCCAGCGATCGCCCTGTCCTGTTTGGACATCCAATAGAAAAATTGAGCCATCTTGCCCATTGGTGGCGATCGTTTGACCATCTGGGCTAAAGCTTAAATTTGAAACTCGGCTGGTTTCTCTGTAGAGGGTTTTCCAGGGAAGCAAGCTGAGTGGATCGCCATCAACCTGCCACTGCCATAAGTGAATCGTTCCCGCTTGGCTACTACTACTCGCAAACAGGTGAATCATAGTGGCTGGCTCGGTTCCCCGTGAGGTAGAGTCATTCTGCTGTTGAGATGCTGTCAACGGGACAGGGCTAAAACTTAAGGAGTGTTTCCCATAAGTCGTATACCCGCTCAACGTTTTGAGGCTTTGCCCGCTTGGCATCTGCCACAAACGTACCGTTCGGTCTTGGCTAGCACTGATCAATAGCTTACCGTCTGCACTTATGGCGATCGCCAGAGTAGCTCCAGTATGCTCGGCCAGAATATTCGTACAGTGTCCGTCTTGCACATTCCAAAGACGAAGAGTTTCATCATCACTGCTACTCACTAAGATGCTCCCCTCTGGACTAAATACAATGCCTCGAACCCAGTTGGTATGCCCTCGCAGCGGTTTGAATTCAGGATTGGGGGAATGCGTTTTAGAATTAGATGGATGACTCCATAGTTGGATGCAGCCATCGAGGTCGCCACTTGCTAACCATTGACCATCTGGACTGTAACGCACACAGCGAACGCCAGAAGAATGCCCTTGCAACACATTTAAGCATTTTCCACTCTCAACATCCCAAATCCGAATCGAGGTATCGTTACTGCCGCTGGCTAAAGTTGGATAGTTGGGCGAGAAGTGAACGGAATAAACATTTTTGGTGTGTCCTTTCAAAACGTGCAAGCAGTCACCCTGTAAATTCCACACTCTCACAGTTTGATCATCACTAGCACTGGCTAACCATTGACGATTAGCGCTAAAGCTTAAAGACCAAATTCGCCCCGTGTGCCCGGCCAAAACCTGCAAGCACTCACCACTTTGCACATTCCATAACCGCACCAAAGCATCATTACCGCCACTCGCCAACGTTGTGCCATCGGGACTAAATGCAACAACCCAAACCCCACCGCTATGTCCCTCAAAAGTAGCGAGGAGTTCATGGGATGTGACATTCCACAGATACACCATCCCGCTTACATCACCCACGGCAAAACATTGACCATCGGGGCTAATATCGACTGATGTTGCAATCCCCAAGATCTCAGAAAAAAGGGATGTTGCTAAATTCGCATTTTGAAAATTGACTCCTGCCAAATTAATCTGTCTTAGGTCGGCTTGTCGTACTACGAGGTTAGAGAAGTCGGAACCCTGCAAATCTACTTTGAGCTGCACGAGCAGATTGATCAAATTCCCTGCCGCATATCCTGCTCCATATTCTGGCTGTTGTCGCTGTTGTGCCAGGAGCAGCTTTGCTCTATCTTCAACTTCTGACACATTTCGATAAGACGATAAAAGCCATTCCATTAAAGGCTGTACGATGAATCGTAATTGCATCTCTCGGATATAGTCTTTTGCCTGCACCCGAATCAATGAATGACTTTGCCATACATCAAGCTGTCGAGTTGTAAATTCTGTACACACCTGCTGTATCAATCGTTCCGTGGCATATTCCATGACTACAGGCTGCAAGAAAAATAATCCATCTGTTTTTTCCAGTAGTGACCGCCGGAGCAGCGAATTTACTTGTTGGGGAACGGTTTGTTGTGAGACTGCACCGATAATGTTTTGACGAATCTCGGAGATCGCCACCGGCTCTCTGTGAATAGCAAACCAGTAGAGAATTTTCTGTTCCTCTACTGATAGGCGATTGAATTGGCAACCGAGCAGATCGCGGATGTCTTCAAAGACAAAAACGCCCTGCTCAAGATAGGTTAAAACCTCTACAATGCTGCCGTTGAACAAATCTTGCGTGGCGGCTGCCACCAACTTCAGCGCCAGAGGATTACCGCCATAGTGATTAATCAGGGTTTGCCACTGGGCTTCTGAACCTGTAAACGCTCCCTTTTGCTGAAAAATGGCGCGTCCATCATCGGGCGTGAGTCCACTTAGAGAAAGTGCTCGCACTACGCTCTGTTCGCCTTCCATTAACGCGATTTCCCGTGGCTTTTCGCGACTCGTCAGCAAGCAACAGCTTTGATGGGGCGTTTCGCCCAGCGTTCTTAAAAATTGTCCATAAGCTTCATAGCCCGATCTCCACTGACCTACCTGCTCACTGTGCAGAATGGTTTCAGCATTATCCAAAATCAACAGACACCGTTGCGAGCGCAAATACTGCATCAACTTCGACAACTTTTCATCCCGTGTTGCCGGAATGATGGGATCGTCTCCCTGAAGTGGCATGAGAAATTTTAGCAGGCTGGTCAAGAGTTCATCGAACGAGGGTGCATTAGCCAGCGATCGCCATACCACAATCTCAAACTCAGACTGCATCTGTAGCGCTGCTTTGACGGCGATCGTACTTTTGCCAATGCCCCCGATACCCAGTAACCCAACCAAGCGACAGCGTTGAGCCACTACCCACTGCCACAGTTGCGTCAGTTCGGTTTCACGACCGTAAAACATTGAGGCATCAACCGCGTTATCCCAATCCTGCTGCGGATTTGCCCGTTGGCTTTCCAACGATTCCCCTGATGCTATCGGGGATACATAATCAGTCTTTGTTAATTCCAGCCCAAATGCCTGAAAAAGGATCTCTAGCGACTGCCGATCAACTCCGAGTTCGCGCTTAAAAATCCGGCCCAGGGTATTGAGTGATAGTCCAGTGCGTTCGTTTAAATCTTCCTGGGTAAATCGTTTACCCCAGGTTTCCTCCGATTCTGCCTGCTGTTTTGCCGATTGAAATCGCTGCCATCCATGAGGCGACAGAATAACTCCTCTGGCTCGTGCAGAGGCAACTCTGCTGTGCTTGGATTTCTTGGCATTGGCATCCATAAGCAAATTACCGGATTAAAGGGCAAAGCGAGTCTTTTTTATAAGGGGCTGCATCCTTTTGGGCGAATTGCCAACCACTGAATCAAGGTATTTTTTCCTGAAGGATACCACGCTTGACGATAAGTTGCAGCTTAACTCGATGAACTTGCGTGGGCTAAATGGAATGTCTGTTGAAGAATGAGAACAACGAGGTAAATGTCGAGTCAGTGCCTTCGTTCGCCTTGAACCCATTACATTGATTCAAAAGGTGAAACCATGAAACTTCAATATCGCGGTGTTAGCTACGAATACAATCCCCCAGAAGTTGAAACCACTTTAGGTGAAGTCGGTGGGAAGTATCGGGGATTAGATTGGAGATTCCACAATTTGAAAAAGCCGCCAGTGCTGCAACCAACGGTTAGCCTGAAGTATCGCGGCGTTTACTATCAAACTGGCACAACCCCAATCCCTAACAGCACTCAGCCGACAAAAACTCCGTCTTTCTCTACTCAACAATAGACGCGATCGCTAATTCACAATAATCAGAAGCGGACGCTCAAAAATCGTTAGCAATTTATGTTGTACCGTGCTGCTGCAGAATTTGGGTTGGCAATTCACCTGCCTGGTAATCTGGCAGGGGGGCATCTCGTTTTTGTACATCAGGAGCCTAGGAGAATTGGAATCTATTCTGTCGCCTTCTCCCCTGCTTGTGGGATACAATTGCACAATTGGGATGCTCCCCTTTATGGCTAACCTACGCAGCCAAAACTTCCTTGAAATAGAAGCGATTTACGCTGAGATCAGAACTTTCATTCCCCAGTGCAAACGCTTTGTTCTACGAGATTCGGGAGGCGGTGGTGGAATCCGCGGCTGCTGAGTTCATCGAAACCTTGCCGGAGCTGAGGGCGGTCAAAACCTATCGGGCGGGCAGCGGTAACGCCCGTGCGATCGCACGGACGCTCGTCACTAAGGCTCCTATACTCATCCTCAACGAACTTAAGAACGCACTGGACTTGAAGCACGAGCAATAAGTTATAGAGACCCTCCAGTGTCTACGTCACAACAGAACCATCAGCTTGGTCATGCACCGACTCGAAACCGCCGTAGACTGCGATCTGATTTTTGTGATGCAGGGGGGCGAGATCGTCGCGGACGGCACCCATGTCGAGCTTCATGCCCGACGGGGGCTGTACTTCCGAATGTTGAGCTACCGTTTTTGAAAAAAAACTGGTGAGGCTATACAGGTACTTATGAATAGGACTACTCAAGGATAAAGCTATGAAAACAGGGATAAATCGGCAGTTACGCTTGGCATCTCGTCCTGTTGGTGACATCAAGGAAAGCGATTTTGAGTATCGGGAAGAACGAATCCCCAGCCCTAAAGAGGGTGAGGTTTTGATACGGACTATCTATCTTTCGCTAGACCCGACCAATCGCATTTGGATGAGCGACATGGAGCAGTATATGCCTCCCGTTGAAATAGGGGAAGTCATGCGCGGTGGTATTATCGGTGTGGTTGAAGAGTCTAAGAATCAAAATTTTAAACAGGGAGATTTGGTTTCGGGTATGCTGGGTTGGCAAGATTATGCGATCGCTGAAGGGAACAGTGGCTTTTCTCTCACGCGACTACCTCACCCTTTGCCCTGTCCGCTCACCACATTTATGGGGCCCCTGGGACTTACGGGTTGCACGGCTTATTTTGGGCTTTTGGATATTGGACAGGCAAAAGTTGGAGAAACTGTGGTTGTGTCAGCAGCAGCAGGAGCAGTTGGTTCCATTGTTGGACAAATTGCCAAGATTAAAGGTTGTCGTGTGGTGGGTATAACTGGCTCTGATGAGAAATGCCGCTGGCTTATTGAAGAACTTGGGTTTGATGCAGCGATTAACTATAAAAACGTTGACTTGGAAAGCGCGATCGCTCAATCCTGTCCCAATGGAATTGATGTTTATTTCGATAATGTTGGTGGTTCTATTTTCGATGCCGTGCTGACCAAAATTAATCTGCACGCACGTATTCCTCTATGCGGTTTAATCTCAACTTATAATGCAACAGAACCTGTTCCCGGCCCTTATAATTACAGCCAAATTCTGACAAAGCGTGTTCGTGTGCAGGGGTTTATTATCCTCGATTATATTCCCCGATTGTCTGAAGCGATAAGCGACCTTGGACAGTGGCTCAATCAGGGAAAAATTAAATATGCTCTGGAGGTTGTCGAGGGCTTGGAAAATGCACCGAAAGCAATCCTAAAACTTTTCGACGGCAACAAGAAGGGAAAACTGGTCGTTAAAGTCTCAGAGGAACCTAGCTAATTACGTCAGATTGGCTGTGGAGTTTTTCGAGTGTGGTAGGTGAGGTGCGATCGCACCTCAATTAAAAAATCCTTGGGCTAATAAATAGCGTAATTATTGAGGCGAATACCAGAGTTTGCCGACGTACATCTAGCCTCTCTCTTCTTCCAGAAACGCTACAGTGTGCAATTTTTTTCGCTTAGCCCTTGCCCCAATACTGGCTGGACTGATGTCGAAGCGATCGCATAAATCCCGCTGGCTAATGCCCTCATCTAGTGCTAGGGAAGTGGTAGGTGTGTGCCTGAGAGATTCCGGCTTCGTTCTCAGGCGGCGAATTCCTCCCTCTCTGTTCTCCTACCAATTTAAATTGGTATTATAGCGGTCGCCATATAGATTAGGATGCTGAACGCAAGACGTGTTCCATTGCATCTCGGAGACTACCCAAGTAGTTCAAGTGTTTGCGAATGCGACTCTTTAATCACGACCAGCAGCGTTCAATTTTGTTAAGGTCTGGAGAGTAAGGCGGCAAGTACAGCACCTCACAACCTATAGATTGAATCAACTGCTTAATGCGTCCGCCTTTATGAAAGGTGGCGTTATCCATTACTACCCGTTGCCCTGCTTGGAGTATAGGCATTAAGCAGGTTTCCAACCAGGTCTCAAACACGGCTCTATTGCAAGCTTTCTCAACCGTGAAAGGAGCCATCAAGTGTTGCTGAGATAATGCCATCAGAGAGTCGCTTGAGAGTCGGAACACCATTATTTATATCTCATGTCCTGAGCTAATTGGTGACCGCTATAATTGATTTGTTCACCAATCGCTACAAGTTTGGATTACCAATTTAGAAATGAACAACAAATCGACAACATTAGCAAATCAAAACAGGGGCACTGCATAGAATCAGCTCCAGCTCATAGCCTGATTCTGGAACGCCGAAACAGCAAAGCAGATCCCATAAACATCATGACAAAAAACGCATTCAGACCCAATACACCCAACACACCTATGGATGCTTCTACCGAGGTCACTTGGGGCCTCTTGATAATCAGTGCAATCACAGGAACCAATGCCTGAGCGAGTGCTGTTGCAAACAACGTACGTGCCATTCCCCGTGGCCGTAAACGCGCGATGGTGGCACCGAGGATTCCAATGGCGACCACTCCGAAATACATCAGGTTAACGGGGTTGTCCTCAGACCCGATGATACCAACGGCAAGGTTCATCCAGACGAGGAGGAACGCTGTCGCGAGTGCAATGCCGACAGCTACTCGGTATGCCATAGTGCCCCCCTTCCTCGCAACCAGTTCATAGGCGAGACCCGTGCCAAAGATGAGGGTACCGGCGACAATGAAGTCGATCAGATCCCAGGCTACTTGATCGGTAAACAGCATTGCTAACAAGGGCATCAGCAATATGAATGCTGTCCCGAGTGCAAGGTAAATAATGTTTTTGTTTTGCATAATGATATATGTTATTTTCTCTCTCATAATTCCCGCGGATGTTTCGACGAACAGCCAAAGAGCATAACTAAATAATTCTCGTCCTTCCTCTGCACGCTCTCGGAGAAGATCGGTGAAAGTTTGCTTCATTCCCTCACCGAAGCGCTCATAGTAAGGCTTTGAGTAGAGACGAAGCAGTTTTGCATACCAGTTCCGGTATCGTCGTATTAAGCGTTCGTTCATATGTCCTAGGCAAAAGTATTCGGAAAGATCCGTTTTTGTTGAGCAACCATCAGAACTGCGCGGTATCGCTCCAATTCCGCAGCGAGTGCTTTTTTACCGAGCCCGGTGATTTGGTAGTAGATCCGCCGCTCGTCGTCCATTTTTGGGTCTATCTTTTTGTCACTTTCACATATCAATCCCGCCTCAATCATGCGACCAATCGAGCCGTAGAGCGTTCCAGGCCCCATCTTTACCTTTCCCTGTGAATCTGACTCGACCTGCTTCATGATTTCATAGCCATGGCGCTCCTGTGTGGAGAGTGCGAGAAGGATATGAAACACTGCTGGGGTAAGGGGTTTATTGGTTGTGTTCTTTTTAGCCATACCTCATACTATATCCGTTACGGATATATGTCAATACGATGCTAAAAGTCTGAAAAAATACCACGCTTCACCATAAGCTGCAGCTTAACTCAAGGAACTTGCGTGGGCTAAATGGAATGTCTGTTGAAGAATGAAGACATGATAGAAAGCTAGGTTAATACCAATTTAATATGAAGCTGCATAGAATAAAGCTTCCAGAATGAAAGTGTAAGAAGATAGTGAACTGATTTC
>NZ_JAUBRO010000100.1:0-8286 GCF_036701945.1 Microcoleus sp. MON1_C1
GATCGAATTGGCAAAACCTACAGCTAGTATGCGTTCGAGTTCCACGGAACTACCCCGCAGGGGGTAAGTTCCGTTTAAAGAAGCTAATATGGAAAGCTTTCAACAGCCTGGGGGGGTGACAAAGAGGCCTAGGAGATAGACCGCATCAGGGTTGCAGCCCGCATACCTTGTTGATAAAAGCGACGTTTATTTGGAGTTAACTTTATTAACTGTTCCACCACATCAGAATATTGTTCGAGATAATTAACCCACTTTTCTCCATCTAAGCCAACACCAAATGTACTCCGTCTTCGATATCTTTTTTTAGGTTCTTGACGCCGACATACATATTTTTCTACCTGCTTTTTCCGAAGAGATGTGCCTTCAAATATTGCCGAACTGTAGGCGAGTGTCATGAGCACAATTATGTTAATCAGTCGATTTTCTTTTAAGCTAGTTCCTTCCAGATCGTAGCCTCCTGTTTTACAATCTCTAAACATTTCTTCAATGCCCATCCGTTGCTTGTCAGCATCGATAGCTGCCGATAATGAACCTAAATCTGTGAGAATAAACCATGCTTCATTAACCTTCCATGCTCCATAGTTTCTTTTCCACTTACAAGCAACATCAAATCCCGTGGCAGGCCGAGTTTTCCTAACTCTTTTACCTTGAAAATATAAAGAGGTTCCTGGTACTATTCCTAATTCATCTAACCGCTGCCAAACTAAATGTTCTATTTCGATACAATGATTCCTCTTTATTCTTAAGCAAAAAGACACACCCTTTTCCTTCAGCCAGTTTCCTAAATCGACCGAACAAAATTCACGATCTCCTAAAACGATGACTTTATATTCTGAAAACAATGGTAAAACTTGCTGTAGATTTGTAGTTTGTTCCTCGAAGTTGCTGCTGCCCAATTTCGGCAACAATGACCAGTACAATGGAATTGCTCTTCGCTCCCAGATTAAGCTAACCATGAACAGATTAATACAGCCCCATTGACTGATCTCGATTGCGATTGATAAGCGAGTACCAACACGGCAATAAGTGGTCAACCAATAAGTAATTAATGGGAACCAAATTAATTCGATTGTTAAGTTCTGTAAATCTAAAAATCTTTGTAATTTACGTCGCCGACTTTCGGCTGTAATTAGACAGGGAAATACTCGGGAGAGCCGCTCTAATCTCACTTGTTTTTCTGATTGCATCAAGGATAGCAAAATTGTCATCACCAAAAACTGAGATGGCGTCAGGTGTTTTTGTAAATGAGTCTGGTAGAATCTTGGTATCATTATTTTTTTGGATAGGCAAGCGTGTAACAACTCTGCTGCCTATCTTTTTTTACCACAAGTTGGCTCAATCCTTACTAACTATGGGTTTGGGAGGGGTCGTCACCCCCCCAGTTCAACAGCTACAAGTTTATCAATTAGCTGAAAAAATATCAAACGAAATATGGTTTATTGTTAAAAAATGGGACGAGTTTACGAAGGATACGATGGGCAAACAAATAGTGCGATCGGCTGATAGTGTTGGTGCTAATATTGCAGAAGGACATGGACGCTATAGCTGCCAAGATAATCAGCGTTTTGTTAAAATTGCCAGAGGCTCATTAAACGAAACAAGACACTGGTTAAGACTTGCCTACGCTCGAAATCTTTTAACTCAAGAACAGAGCGATCGCCTGCATCCCTTATTAAATGAACTTTCCCCAAAACTGAATGCCTATCTTAATTCACTCAAACAAAAAGCCAAAGGTTAACAGTCAACCGTCAACAGTCAACCGTCAACAGTCAACCGTCAACAATCCAATTACCATTTGGGTTGACTTTCTATCAAAAGTGTGGCTGCCATGCTGTCTATCGGCTTTGAGAAAAAGTATCCTTGTCCGTATTCGCATTGCAGCGCTCTGAGTAAATTAAGCTGTTCGCTGGTTTCGATTCCTTCAGCAATTACATCCATACCTAAATGACTGGCTAAAATTAAAATAGTCTGTACAATCGCTTCGTTGCCTTCATCTTCAGTCATGCGGCTAACAAAAGCTCGATCGATTTTTAAAGCATCAGTTGGAAAAGTGTGCAGGCGGCTTAAAGAAGAATAGCCAGTGCCGAAATCGTCAATATATAATTGAATTTCTAATTTTTTCAATTCCGCGAGGATAGCGACTGCTGATTCGGCATTTTCCATGATGACGCCTTCAGTAATTTCTAACTTTAAACTGCGGGGGTCAAGCTGAGTTTCTTGTAAAATTTCGCGGATGCGATCGATTAAATCCGGTTGTTTAAATTGTTGGTTAGAAAGGTTGACGCTGACAGTCAGCGGCGGATTTGTTGGGAATGTTTCGTGCCACTCGTGGATCTGACGGCAAGCCGATCGCATCATCCACCAGCCCATAGGTATAATCAATCTCGTTTCTTCAGCTACTAAAATAAACTCGCCAGGAGATACGACACCCCGCTGCGGGTGATACCACCGCAGCAGCGCTTCAAAACCGCTGATTTTACCGCTGATTAGAGAGACGATGGGCTGATAGTAAAGCTGAAATTCCTGGGAGTCTAAAGCGCGTCGCAGGTCGTTTTCCAGTTGCAAAAGGGCGACGGCGCGAGTGTGCATACTTAAGTCAAAAACTTCGTGGCGAGCTTTACCCAATCCCTTCGCATGATACATGGCAGCATCTGCATCTCGGAGCAGTTCTTCAGGTCGATCGTACAACATGGGTAAGGGGACAGGGGGAACAGGAGAGTCGGAAGATAAGCAAGACAAAGAAGTTTCCCGATCGATATTTCCCAGATTTTCGAGGCTCGACAGTTTGCTGGTTTCCCTTGGAGAGGTAGGAAAACCAGAACAAACAATCCCAATGCTAGCACTGGTAAAAACTTGATATTCGTTAAGGTAAAAAGGCTCTGCCAGTTCCGCTTGCACTCGTTCGGCAATCACGATAGCATCCTCGGTACTTTTGATATTTTCCAGCAAAATAGCAAATTCGTCGCCGCCGAGACGGGCAACAGTATCTCCAGCCCGCAAACAGATTCCCAGGCGCTGGGCGATCGCGATCAGCAACCGATCGCCAACTAAATGCCCCAAACTGTCGTTAACAACCTTAAAGCGATCGAGATCGATAAACAGCACCGCAAACAAAATCTCGGGACGGCGTTTTGAAAGAGCGATCGCGTGCCCCAAGCGATCCATAAATAAAGCTCGGTTGGGCAAACCGGTTAGCATATCGTGCAAAGCATCGTGTACTAACTTATCTTCTGCTATTTTGCGGAGGGTAATATCTTCGACAGTGCCTTCGTAGTAAAGTAAATTTCCGTCAGGGTCGCGCACTGCCCGGCCGTTCTCGGAAACCCAGATAGTAGTGCCGTCAGCCCGGTAAACTTGGGACTCGAACTCAGACACAAAACCGTGTTTTTCGATCGCGCGCAAAAACTCGACCCGCCGGTTGGGATCGACGTAAAGTTGGCGGTCTATGTCTTGAATATTCGCGATCAATTCGGCGGCCGACTCGTAGCCGTAAATTCTCGCCAAAGCAGGGTTAGCGCTGAGGTAGCGTCCGTCGGGCGTTGTCTGAAAAATGCCTTCGATCGCATTTTCAAAGATACTGCGGTATTTCTCTTCCGCCTGTTGCAGGGCGAATTCTGCCTGCTTGCGATCGGTGATATCCGTCAACGTGACGAGATAGCCTAGAACTTCACCGCTTTTGGTCATTTCTGGCACTGCTTGCCAAAAGACCCAGGTTGTGAAGTCACCCTTGCAAAAACGGTACTCTAACTTACAGGGCAACTTGTCCGTGACAGCGCGATACCACTGGCTCAAAACACGCTCGCGGTCTTCCGGATGCACACTTTGTGCCCAACCTTCGCCTATTGCCTTTAGCGCAGTCAGTCCCGCCATCTCCAAAAATCGCTCATTGACGTACAAGCAATCTCCAGCAGCGTCGGCGCGGAAAATCCCCACCGGCAGTATTTTTGCCAAGGTGTAATAGCGGTATTCGCTTTCTAGCAGCGCGCTGGCTGCTACTTTAGTCTCTGTGATGTCAAACATTGCGCCTTGAAGAATGACAGACTTGCTTGCTTCATCGCGAACTGCGGTCGCTTGATCGCGGAACCAGACGACTCGACCGTTGCGGGCGATCGCGCGGTATTCTGAAACCAGCGACCCCTCGCAGAAGATATCTTCTCCATCAGTGAATTTCTGTGTGGCGTTTTCAACTAACACGCGGTCACGGTCTTCTGGGTGAACGAGTTTCAGCCACAGGTCGGGATCTGCTCTCCATTCAGCTACAGAATAACCTAGAAAAGTCTCGATTTGCGGGCTGATGTAAAGTTTGGCAGCCTTGCGGTTGAGGGGAGAAATGTAGGTGACAGCGGGCATTTGTTCTACCAGGGCGCAGTATTTCGCTTCTACAGTGGACAGTGCTGCTTCTAGGCGCTGCCGCTCTAATTCGGCGGCGGCCCGTCCGGCAAAGATGCTGAGAATTAATCGGAATTTGGCAAGATGTGCTTCGACCAGGGGTCGATCGTGAAAAATACAAATAATGCCTAAAGGTTCTCCGTAAGAGTTTTTCAGCAAGACTCCCAGGAAACTGCGCGCACCTGTAACTATCGGTCTGCGGTCTTCTGGAAAGGTTTCCCAGAGGTAGTCGGGACACGAATACATTCCCGCCTCCAGCACCCGCGCTTCGGGAGTATTGGCGGTGTCGCACTCAAAGTTTGGCTGCTGCTGTCCGTCGCTCCACAAACTGATAAGTTGCAATCTATTGGCCGCAGCATTGGTGCGTGCCTTCGACTTAATCGATTGGGCAGCGACGGCGGTGCGAACTCCTAGTGCTGAGGCTAAGTGGCCAACTAAGGCATCAAAGAATTCAGCTCCCCCCGGCGAATCAGTAGCTGCTAGGATTTCGCCCAGCAAATGTTCCTCTAATTGCTCGGAAGCAGTAACTTTGGGAGGATTCTCGGCATTCGGGCGATCGACATTTTCTCCCATCGAACCCGAAATGCCCAGACTTAGGCTTTTGCAGGTTCCAGGCCCCACAATAGGCGAAGAATTCACACTTAGGCGCTCTTGCTTGGCGAAGAATACAGCGCGGCCCCTACCTAAAACTTTACCCAAGAAGCTGTCAGTTGCCGGCCACAGATTTGAGTTCGGGAAAATCAAAAAGTTTTTCCGCATTTTCAATCCCGCAGATAAATCGTCGGGCTTTAATTCTGCCAACTGCCGTTGCTCGTGGGCTAGCGGTAGACTAGATGGCCTTCGGTGGCACTTGAGATAAATCGCGGACACCAAGGCTAAAGTCGCCGATAATCCCAGAATATATGCAAGAATCTCAAAGGAAAAAAATAAATCAAGATCGAACATCGATTAGCACCGCTCGACAATTGTTGTAGTTATCTGAAGCCAATCTATTTAAAAATAACTAAGTATCGTCACGGATGGGTAACGAATACAAGGTCAGATCGCCGTGAAGGCGACAAGAGAGTTAACTGTTTACAAAAAACCGGGGAATACTTGACATTACCGAACTTTTTGTGGTTCTTTGCGTACAGGATCAACCCGTACAGGTGAAATTGCAAACATATATATACGGTTGTGGCACTCCTCTAAGGGTGAGTTTGCGTTTAATTTTATAATCATATTTAACGCTGCATTCACATCACCATTAATCCCACTTTCATTGAAAAACCTAAACCACCCTCGTTTACCTCTCTTACCCTGGTAAGACTCTTGCTTACCTACAGGCTCTAAATCCCCAAACCTGCGCTTATTTGTATAAGATGCTTGTGTAACTATTACCTTGATACCGAATAACGCAGTGTTGTAAGTAATAAATTTTAGGAGCTGGGTAGGAGAAATTACCACAAAATTCTTATGCTTTTTTTCTGATTTTATATTTTGTTTATCCCTCACATTTGTACCCCTAATTAACTGAAGTATTTTCTCATCCACCAACCGCTTGGCAATCAAACTGCTGGTTTGATGAAGGTAGTTTTCTAATCGCTTGTTTCGATTAAAGGTGATTTGCTGGATTGGGCGCGTGGTAGATTTTCCCGGGTCAAGTTTTGACTGTAAAAATGCTCGGCGCTGATTGAAACCTTGATTAATTGATTTGAGATGTTTTTTATCATAGATAGTTGGAGTAAGTGTTGGCTTATTGGATGCCAAAACTACGATGTTATCAATCCCTAAATGTCTACCTGGTCTGAAGTGACCATTTAAATCCACCAACGTTACAGGCTTTTGATTGGCAACCTTAATAAAGTATATCGCTGCTGTAAAACCTCTCCTTACCTTGATTAAATTTGGAAACTTTGTAGAAATTATTATGTCATTTTGAGAGAAATGAAGTAGTTCATTATTTTTGTCACTTCCCCTTTTTTCTAGCGATTGGTTATCATGAATGAACAATTTACGGTCCCAGATTTTATGTTGGTATTGGGGGAGGCTGGGGAGAAATGAAAATCGAGGTAGATTTCGGTCATAAGCTATTCTTGACTTGTGGCAATCCTCCCTATCGTGAAGAACTTGTTTGAGAACTTGATTGCTAATCTTAGCAAATGATTGAGAGCCATCTGTAGGTTTTAAGATGGCAGATAACTGTCTGATAATTCTGGTACTACCAACTTTAGATGCCGAAGAAAAAAAGTGTTTCCTCATATAATATTTACCCTGATTGTAGAGATTTATCGACAGAATCGATAAGTCATCAAACTGTTTATAAAACTGATGCTGTCCATCTATGTAAGGCCTTTCAACAACAATCATAAATTTTGAGATAAACGAAAAGTTTTTTGTTGCTTTGCTAAGCAATATACAATAAAGTCTAGGGATTATCCGATCTAGTGTAACACCCATGATGAAAGCGATCGTTTTTCAAACGCCCGGAAGCCCGTCCGTATTGAAACTGCAAGATATCCCCGCCCCTACTATACAAACAGAAACTGATGTTTTGGTACGCTTGCGAGCGGCGGGTATCAATCCGATAGATACTAAGTTGCGATCGCGCGGCACTTTTTACCCCGAGAGAACTCCTCACGTTTTGGGGTGCGACGGTGCTGGAGTCGTAGAGGCTGTCGGTGCTGGTGTGCAAAGTTTCCAAGTGGGAGACGAGGTTTTTTTCTGCAATGGCGGTTTGGGCGGGTCGATCGGTACTTATGCTGAGTTTGCCGTTGTAGACGAACGCTTTCTCGCCCTCAAGCCTGCTGCTTTAAGTTTTGTGGAGGCGGCGGCGGCACCGTTAGTTTTAATTACAGCTTGGGAATCGCTGTACGATCGAGGGCGCTTGCAAGCCGGCCAAAAAGTGCTGATTCAAGCTGGTGCCGGCGGTGTCGGCCACGTCGCGGTACAGTTGGCGAAGTTGCAAGGGGCAGAGGTTTGCACGACTGTCAGTTCTGAGGAAAAAGCCAATTTTGTCAAGCCCTTAGGTGCAGATTCAGTTATTTTATACAAAAATACCAATGTTGTCGATGAGGTTTTGACTTGGACTCAAGGACAAGGAGTTGATTTGGCTTTCGATACAGTCGGGGGAGAAACTTTTTACCAAACTATTCCGGCTGTGAAGATTTATGGAGATTTGGTAACCATTTTGGAACCCGATCCAGCTTTGGGCAATTTGAAAACAGCGAGAATGCGGAATCTGAGAATTAGTCTGGAATTAATGTTAACACCGATGCTGGAAGGTTTGGTGGAGGAACAAGAACAGCAGGCTCATATTTTGCAGAAGTGTGCTCGTTTGTGCGATCGCAACTTGCTAAAAATTCACGTCAGCAAAACTTTCCCTCTCGAAGAAGCGCAAGCCGCTCACGAACTGTTAGAAACAGGCTCAGTAACCGGTAAAATAGTGCTTGAAATTGCGGCTGGTTAAAAATGCGGATGGTTAAATAAGAAATTCACAACTGATATCATGTCCGGTCGAGGAACGGCGATTTTTGTAGGGCGGGTTCACCAAGAAGACCTGCCAATAATTGACAATCTCAAAAACTCGCCCCGACCGGGATATTATGCTTAATCGATCGGACATGATATGAAATTATTGGAGAGAAAGGTGCAAAATCCTGGTTAATAATTTTGAGAGAGTTGTGGCTAATTCAACGACCAAGGTGAATCTTGGTTTTATATCAAATCCGTTGGCATCGGAATGATTCATCTGTCTCTTCCGTTTCTCTGTATCCTCTGCGCCTCTGCGGTTTAATCATTCCAATACAACCGGAATTCATATTATTACGCTGATGATTAACGGGACTTAAACAATAAATCAGAGATAAGTAAGCTATAATGTAAGTAGGGTAAGCATTTAACGTTCCCGTCACACCC
>NZ_JAUBRO010000009.1:0-155810 GCF_036701945.1 Microcoleus sp. MON1_C1
TTGGCGACAATTACTAAAAACCGGGTGCAACCTAAATTGGGGGGTGTTTCAGTTAGCTTTGATAAGCTGACGATACCCAGTCCTTTACAGCAAAAAGCTTTCGATTTACTCGGGGTTTCCCTGACTTTGTAGTCATGTATGGGGTGAGGGTTCTCACCCAGTTCGACCGCTGCCAGGGGGTTTGAAAACTCTCGCGATCAAGCGTGAGGGGTAAGTTCCGTTTAAATAATTAATAGCCAACAATTAATTAATAACCCATACAAGTTAACCGTGAACAGTCAACCGTCAACCGTCAACAGTGAACAGTCAACAGTCAACAGTCAACCGTCAACTTCCTTAAAGTTTCGCTTCCAAAGACTTGAGAAACTCAGTATTGACTCCCGACTCTCGCGTCAGGGCAATTTTCCCAGTACGAGCAATTTCCTTAATCCCAAATCTATTCAGAACCTGGACGATCGCCACCATTTTACCGGGATCTCCCACAACTTCCAATGTCAGCGTATCATCACCAATATCCACAACTCGCGCTCTAAAAATTTGAGCTAACTCAATTATCTCCGATCGCGTCCCGCTAGCAGCATTAACTTTCAGCAACATCAACTCCCGTTCCACACAGGGAATTTCCGTTATATCCTGAACTTTAAGCACGTTAATCAACTTGTACAGTTGCTTTGTCAACTGCTCGATAATTTGGTCATCTCCCGGTACAACCATCGTAATCCGAGACACTCCCCCTTGTTCCGCCGGGCCAACGGCCAGACTTTCAATATTAAAACCCCGACGGGCAAACAAACCAGCAATTCGAGTGAGGACACCCGCTTCATCTTCAACTAAAACCGAAAGAGTGTGTTTCATTTATCCCAAAAAGACGCATTTCGTGCAATTCTACTTTCGCCAATTCGCCTTTTAGCAGAAGTGCACGCCCATTGAACCTGCATTAGATATTTTATCGTGAGTTATTGGCCGTTCATCTCCTGGGAAAAAAACCCTCGATCAATTTCGCTTTTACCCGTCTCGATCCCCCTAAATCCCCCTTAAGAAGGGGGACTTTGATAACACTCCTGTCCCCCCCTTCTTAAGGGGGGTTAGGGGGGATCGGCTTTATCTCAACCGTAAACCCGCCCCAACTCAGTTCTGGGCGCACACGATCTAAGTTTTTTTGTGTACGAACCGACACAATTCCTCGCTCGAATAAAAACTTTTCAGGTCTTGTCGTTGACGGGGACTGAAATTTGGAGATTAATTAATCTCCAAATTCCTTCAAATAAAAACCCGGTGTTGCAGAGATGGCATCTGGCGGCGGACTTGTTCTAGTCGATCGGGATTAATTTCTGCGATCGCCACACCCGGTTCCTCTCCAGCATCCGCCAAAACCGTACCCCAAGGGTCTATAATCATCGCGTGACCGTGTGTTTGACGGCGGCCGTAGTGGCGGCCAGTTTGTGCCGGGGCAATCATATAACAAGTATTCTCGATCGCCCTAGCTTGCAACAAAACCTTCCAGTGATCCTTGCCAGTGTAAGCAGTAAACGCCGCGGGCACGAACAAAATATCAGCCCCCTTGTACGACAAATGCCTGTACACTTCCGGGAACCGCACGTCATAGCACACCGAAAGTCCCAGCGTCCCCAACTCCGGCGACACATAAACCGACGGCAAATCTTCACCAGCTTTCACAGTGTTCGATTCCCTGTAAGTAATGCCGTCGGGAACATCCACATCGAACAAATGTACTTTTCTGTACCTTGCCACTTCAGTGCCGTTTGGGTCTACCAGCAAACAAGTATTGTATACCTTCCCCCCTGCAGTCGGCACTGGAAATCCGCCGCCCAGAATCGTTACCTGGAACCGTTGGGCCATCGTTTTGAGGAATTTTTCGCTTTCGAGTCCGATCGCCTCTGCTGAAGCAATCTTTTCCTCCTCTTCTCCCATAAACGAGAAATTTTCTGGTAAGGAAACTAACTCCGCACCCCGACGCACTGCCAGGTCGATTAATTCCTCTGCCTGAACCAAATTTTTTTGCAGGTCAGGCAAGCTAGTCATTTGAATTGCTGCGGCGATATAAGACTTCATCGATTCACAATATTAGTCATTAGTCATTTAGTCATTAGTCATTAATCATTAGTCATTAATCATTAGTCATTGGTAACTAATTTGATAACTAAATAGTTGATATCCTTGGATTTTACCTATTTATGCGCTGTCTAGCATGAACGGGTATGGTTTGAGAGTTTTGATATTTGAGTTTTAAATTAACTTGTAACTCATCATTCAAAAATCAAAACTCTCAACTTTTAACTCCTAGGTTTTGCAACCTAATTTCCCTCAAATCTTAAGGCATCGGATGGAAAAGCAGGTCGGGGAAAAAGCGGTTAAATTCAATTAAAGCCGCGCCTTGAATAGATAGCCAAAGGATAGCCAATACTGGTGCGGTCGAAAGAAACTTGACAAAGTATTGCATGAATTCTGCTCCTGAAAATTCGAGACAGTTGGTAATTGCCGATCGGTCTACGCCTAATTGCTACTTTGCAGTTAATTACTTAACTGTTAGCTATTAGCTCTTGTCCATTTCCCAATTTTAGCGGGGGGAAACAGTAATTTCGTCTTCCTTGGCAAACATTTCACCGCTGGTGATTGATGTGATAGCTGCCAGAGGCCATAAAACGCCGCTCAGCATACATTTGATTGCCAAAGGAACGTCGATAATAATCTCTTTTTCCTCTGGTGTTGCTGATTTTTTGGTAACTTGCAGATAAGAACGGCCCACCCAACCAATCCAACCTGCCATATACAAGAACAGTATGCTAGGAATCAAAAAGTCCCCTGCTCTGCTCAAGTTGCCGTCTACGATTAAGTGCGGGTATCCTTCCGGGCCGCACATAGCTTGAGAATAGCGATCGAATCTTGCTTTCGCAGATGCCGGGTCGCCATTCGTAGAACGCGCATTTTTAGCCAGTTCCTGGAATTCGGGAGAGTCTTTGCACGGCACTAAATTGTAAGCCGAAGCAACTGGAGCAAAACTGAACCAGACACTCAACACTAAAATTGCAGCAAACAATCGTCGCATGGAATTGTTTCCTTTTGTTACAAAACAATAAGTTTTTGTACAAGCATTTCAACTTGCCAATCTGGAACCCAGATTACCGTGTTTGTTGACAGTGTAAAGTATCCATCATTGATGCGGCAAATCCCAATAGAATGAGGGATTCGCGTTTTGATAGGTCAATGCTGAGCTAGCAATGCCGCGAGGATATTCCTTCATTGCATCAGATGATGGCCTTACCTGTCGATCGGGCAAAAATCCCTTAACAATAACCTGAGTACAGGTAGAGCGGGGGACTTGCGCCGAATTAGTTAAGCTAGCAATAACTAACCTATCAAATAAAATTACCAGTTAATGGCAACCATTTTCGCAATCGAAACAAGTTGTGACGAAACAGCCGCAGCAATTGTTAAGAATCGTCAAGTTTGCAGCAATGTTGTAGCATCGCAAATTAAAATCCACGAGGAGTTTGGCGGGGTAGTGCCGGAAGTCGCTTCGCGGAGTCACCTAGAAATGCTCAATCAGGTAATTGCCCAGTGTCTCGGCGAAGCAAACCTGAGTTGGTCAGAAATTGACGGCATTGCAGCGACTTGTGCCCCCGGTTTAGTAGGTGCATTGTTAGTCGGGCTGACAGCGGCGAAAAGCTTGGCAATAGTCCATCAAAAACCTTTTTTAGGCGTCCACCACCTCGAAGGGCACATCTACGCTTCTTACCTTACCGAACCCGACTTGCAGCCACCGTTTTTGTGTTTGTTAGTTTCCGGAGGACACACTAGCTTTATTTATGTCAAAGATTGCGGCGTTTATGAAACTGTAGGACACACGCGCGACGACGCTGCCGGCGAAGCTTTTGATAAAGTTGCAAGACTGTTGCAGCTAGGATATCCCGGCGGGCCGCTGATTGACAAATTGGCCGCCCTTGGCAATCCCCAAGCATACCCTCTACCAGAAGGCAGAATTTCCTTGCCTGGTGGCGGCTACCATCCTTACGACAGCAGTTTTAGCGGCTTGAAAACCGCAGTTTTGCAATTAGTACAGAAACTCAAGAAACAAAATAACAATGGGGGTGCCGAAGGCGTCTTGCCTGCCTCTACAATTAATGATATTGCGGCCAGCTTTCAGGAAACAGTAGCCAAGGGTTTAACAAAAAGAGCGATCGACTGCGCCGTAAATTTCGGGCTTACCACTATTGTAGTGGGGGGCGGAGTTGCAGCAAACAGCGGACTGCGAAAAAATTTACAAGCAGCAGCCACAAAACACAACTTGCGAGTATTGTTTCCGCCGTTAAAATATTGTACAGACAACGCAGCAATGATCGGCTGTGCGGCGGCAGAACACTTGCAGCGAGGACACACATCGCCGCTGACTTTGGGAGCAAATTCGCGGATGGCCCTCAGCGATATTATGGAACTGTACAAGAGTCATTAGTTATTAGTCATTAGTTAACAGTTAACAGTTAACAGTCAACAGCCAACAGTCAAAAGCCAACAGTCAAAAGCCAACAGCCAACAGCCAACAGTCAACCCTCAACCCAACGATGAAAATCCGCGACGCAGAAGACAGCGATTTGCCAGCAATTGTCGGAATATATAACGCAGCAATCCCGGGCAGAATGGCCACAGCAGATTTAAAACCAGTCTCAGTCGAAAGCCGCCTCCCTTGGTACAGAGAACACTGCCCCACTTCCTGGCCGATTTTGGTAATGGAATCAGAACAAAATATTGTTGGCTGGCTGAGTTTTCAGCTTTTCTACGGACGCGCCGCCTATCAGCATACAGCAGAAGTTAGCATCTACGTCGCACCCGATCGCCAACGCTGCGGAATCGGACAAAATTTATTGCAATCGGCAATTGTGCGGAGTCCAGAATTGAAGCTTAAAACTCTCATAGGAATAATTTTTGCTCACAATCAGCCGAGTGTAAGATTGTTTGAGAAATTTGGCTTTCAGCGGTGGGGATATCTGCCGCAAGTTGCCGAACTTGACGGCGTTGAAAGAGATGTCGTAATTCTCGGTTTGCGTTGTTAGCTGTAGGGAAACGGCAATGCTTTTTATCGTGTTAACTTAAGATTAAAAACCTTTGTATCTCTCGCTTATAGCCGAGGCCAGATCCCCCTAAATCCCCCTTAAGAAGGGGGACTTTGAATGCTCTTTCTTGTCCCCCATTCTTAACGGGACGAAACAGAAGACTCTTCCCCGTTAAAAAGGGAGACTTTGAACACTCTTGTCCCCCCCTTCTTAAGGGGGGTTAGGGGGGATCTGGACTCAGCTACAAGCGAGATTTTCCCCAGCAAAACCTGCCCCGGCGATGTGATGTTTGCTCAATCTGCTAAAATTTTAATTTCATCCAAAGATGCGATCGCCACATCCGCATTTTCCAAATGACTAACCTGGGCCTTCCCCCAACAAATCCCGATACACCCAGCCGCGCCCGCATTTTTACCCATCTGAATATCGCCCGCTGAATCTCCCACCATCAAAGTTGCTGCGGGATTTACTCCGAGTTTCTCACAAGCTTCCAAAAACAATTTCGGATCGGGTTTGTGAACCGTTGAATCAACTCCCATTTCTAACTGAATGTAGTCACCTAATGCGTGGTGTTTCACAAATTTCTGCACAACCTCCGTCGTAGCAGCCGAAAGAATTCCCAGTTTTAAACCCGCTTCCGAAAGATATTTCAGCACCTCCAGACTGCCGACAAATAAAGGAGAAACAGCACTATTTTTAAACATTTCGTCAGCTTCGTCAAAAGCGCGGCGCGCAATAGTTAAAGATTCCAGCCATCCCCTGCCGGTTTCCGCGATGTATCCCGCTGCAACAATCTCATTTTCCCTGCGACTACCGACTGCTAGCAAGCCCGTAGGGTCAATGCTGCAGCCTTCGATACCGAAAGCCATTTGTAAAGGCTCTCCAACGCCCGGAATTTGAGCGTCTGCGAGGCGCGATCGCTTAATCCCCAACAGTCTCAAAAATTCTTGAGAATCCTCTAGAGTGCCGTCTTTGTCAAAGATTACGGCTTCGATATTTGAGAAGGTAATACCCCGACATTTAATATTTACCAAGAATCTGAACTCCGTAATTTTTATATTTTTTTCTATTTTCCCATATTGCGCTATTTTTGGCAATTCTTAATTGCCCGCAATCGTTGTGTTACTACAAAATCCTGATACAACATTAGACATCTCCAATAATTATTTTGGAACAGCCCTCTTGCCTGTTCACAACAGGCTTTTTTGGAGATGACTCTTGTTGTGTCCCTACAAATTTAGGACACAACATTGTTTTGTCCCTACAATCAATAAATTAAAACCGTCCCGCTAAATTGGCAACCATTAATGCTAGTTGAACGGGCTGCACGGGTTTGGAAATATGCGTTTGAAAACCCGCTTCGATCGCCCTTTCGCGTTCTTTATCGCTCGCATAAGCAGTCAGCGCAACCGCTGGGATTTCTCCTCCGGCTTCTGCAGCAAGAGTTCGCACTTCTCGAATTAAGAAATACCCATCTCCCTCTGGCATTCCGATATCAGATATTAACACGTCATATTTGCCGGGATTTTCAGTCAAAGCAGCGATCGCACTTCTGCCAGATGCAACCGTCAAAACCTCAGCCCCGTAGCTTTCTAGCACAAATGCTAAGAGTTCGCGCGTATCGCTCCGATCGTCTACAACTAAAACGTGCAAGCCTTCGAGAGAGGGGACAATATCGGTAGAGGCTTTCAAAGGCGCAGCCAAAGCAATTGTTTTTAAATTGATAGCCGATGTCAACTTTTGAGGCAAGGCTACCAGCGGCAATTTCAGAGTCATTGTACTTCCTTGTCCCTCACCCGGACTATCCGCTTCCACCGTTCCTCCGTGCAATTCTACCAGATGACACACGATCGACAAACCCAATCCTAGCCCTTTATTACCCTTGACGCTGCTGGAATCGCCTTGATGGAAACGATCGAAAATATACGGCAAAAAGTCTGCCCGAATGCCTTTTCCCGTGTCGCTAACTCGAAGTTGAGCGTAATTCTCGATCGCCGACAGCGTTACTTCCACTCCTCCTCCCGCCGGAGTAAACTTAATTGCATTAGACAGAAGATTCCACACAACTTGTTGCAATCTATCAGCATCGCCTAAAACACTGGCAGAACTCAACTGCGAAACAACTTGAATATTTTTGGCATCTGCTGATAATTGAACCCCATCCAGCGCAGCTTGCACCACCAAAACAAAATCCATCAAACTGCTATCAAGAGCGAGCTTGCCGCTCGTAATCCTGGCAATATCTAGGAGATCTTCGATTAACTGAGATTGCGTCCTAGCGCTGCGCTCGATCACTTCTAGAGCGCGATTAGCCGCTGCTTCCTTAAGCACGCCGGAGCGCAGGATTTGTGCCCATCCCAGGATCGGAGTCAGGGGATTGCGGAGCTCGTGGGAGAGATTGGCGAGAAATTCATCTTTAGCACGGTTAGCACTTTCTGCTTGTTGGCGGGCAAACTGTTCATGCTCCAATAACTGCGCTCGTAGTATCTCCAACTGCTTGCGCTCGGTGATATCCTCGATCGACAACAGAATCATTAAAGCTCCATCTTCTCGTTGAAGTTTACAAGCATTAAGCAGCATGGTTTTGGGCCCGATGTGCTCAAATAGGTGCTCCAACTCAAAGTTTTGAAGCTGAATATCACTAACCAGAATATCTTCCAATATCGATCGCAATTGAGGGATATTCCACTGCCCGTTTCCTAGCTCAAACAGCGAAGATTGCGCTGTTTCTGAGGATGAAACCTGAAAGGTTTCATAGAACGAGCGATTTGCTTTATTCACCCGGAAATTAGCATCGAGCGCGACTAAAGGCGTTTGCACAGTTTCCACGATAATTTCAGCGTAATTTCGGGCTTGCTCCAAGGTTCTGGCACTGCGTTTTAGAGAATCAATATCGATCAAAACCATCACCACACCATCAATCTGGTTTTCCGTTGTGCGGTAGGGACGAATGCGGAGATTGTACCAATATCCCGATAAAGTTTGAACTTCTTGTTCTTGTGTCTGGAGAGTATCAATCACCTCCCAAATCATCTGTTCCAAGTCAGGAACGTCAAGAGTCGATCGGATGTCGCTAAAAGGTCGTCCAATATCTGTGGGAATCAGATTAAAAAGTGCCTGCGCCGTTGGCGTAAAGCGTCGAATCTGTAAATCGTTGGCCAGCATTAAGACAGGGATATTGATACTAGCAAGCAAATTTGTGAGATCGTTATTGACCAGGCTTTGTTCAATATTTCGACTGCGAAGTTCCTCGTTAGTGGTGGTGAGTTCCTCGTTAGTGGCTTGAATCTCTTCTTTGGCAGTTTCTAATTCTTCGTTGGTGCTTTGCAACTCCTCGTTGCTCGATAGGATTTCTTCGTTCGCAATTTTGAGGTCTTGGTTGAGATTTTCCTGATCCTGGATCAGCGATTGCAGGTGCACTTGAGCATCAGTTTTTTCTTGGTTAGCGGTGGCAAGTGCCTGCTTCAGGCACTTATTTTCAGAAGCTAAATCATCTTGATCGCAGCTTTCAGAAGTGACGATGCGGAAATTGAGCACTGGCGGTAAAACCTCTTCAAGTAGCAGTAAAAAATAGCGTGCTGTGAAGGTGTGCGGCTGGAACGGCATCACCTCAATATTGACGATAGTCGATCGTCCGCCCGATTCCACAACAACCCTTTCTTTCCTAACGGTTACGTTCTGCGTCTGGGCCTGATAAATTGCGGTGCGAAGCTCAACAAGCAAGCCTGGCCTTGCCATTGTCAGCAAGTTTAAGTCCGGCGTTCCGGCTGCCACTCTCAAGTAAGGATCGATGTCTCCCCGCACTTGCAGGATTTTCATCTCCTCGTTAACAAGCACACTGGCTGGGGCATAGCGATTCAAAATCAGTTGCTCAGTTTCTCGCTGCAAGTCCCAGCTATTTATCAAAGTTTCTTCATTCATTTCCTGTTGTTGAGCAGCTTTAACGACGGGATAGGAACTCGGGGTAAACGAAAAAGTGGGACGAGTCGCGGTCAACTTTTTGGCATAAATTTTATTTTTTTTATCGACTGTAGTAAATAATGATGAAAATTTTCCGGTGCTCTCAGAAGTGCCTAACAGGAGAAAGCCTGTTGGGTTAAGACTGTAATGAAAAATCGGCATCACTTTTTTTTGCAATGACTCTCCCAAGTAGATCAGCACATTGCGACAGCTAACTAAATCGAGATTGGAAAAAGGCGGGTCGCTACCTAAGTCTTGTCGGGCAAATATACACAGTTCGCGGACGGCCTTGCGGATTCTATAACCACCTCCTGCTTCGGGGCGAATAAAGAAGCGAGTACGCCGTTCTGGTGAAACGTCTACCATCTGGTTTTCTAAGTAGAAACCAGACCGGGCTTTGCCGATCGCCGCCTCGCTGATATCCGTGGCAAAAATCTGGATCGGGGGCGGGATAACTCGATCGCCCAAAAACTCTAACAAGCAAATGGCGATCGAATAAACTTCTTCACCTGTGGAACATCCCGCCACCCAAATCCGAATCGGAGCATTTGCCGATTTATTTTGGGTAATCGTGGGGAAAACCACCTCTTTTAACTTTTCAAAGGCTTCGGGATCGCGGAAGAAACTGGTAACGTGGATCAGGATTTCTTCATACAAAGCTGTGACTTCAGCCGAATGTTGTTGAAGGTGTGTGGCGTAATCATCCAAGCTCTCCAGCTTGTACAATACCATCCGCCGCTGGATGCGTCGAGCGATCGTGGTGGGTTTGTAGTGGCTAAAATCAACGCCTGTGGTCGATTTCAGCAGTGCAAAAATAGTTGCCAGGGCATCTCCCGGTTGGGGCGATTCCTCAACTTTTGCTAGGGAAATCGGGTCAGTGAGAAGGGGACTGTGACTATAGTTTGCCAGTTCCTCGGCAATTTTTTCCGGCGTCAGAACAAAATCGACATTCCCTGTAGCAACAGCGGTAGTCGGCATACCATCGAATTTTGCCGTGTCTTGGGATTGAGCAAAAGTCATGCCTCCGGCTGCTTTGATTGCCTTGAGCCCCTCTGAACCGTCTCCGTCTCCCCCGGATAATACTACGGCGATTGCTTTGTGGCCGCGATCGAGCGCCAATGATGTAAAAAAGGCATCTCCCGGCATATATTTGCCATAAATCTTCTCGCGAGGGGATAGTTGCAGCAAGCCTTTACATACCACCATCTTGGTGTTGGGCGGAATAACGTAGACTTGATTTGGCTCTACAGCTACGCCGTCTTGTACCTCATTCACAGGCATTTGCGTCGTTCTGGCGAGAATCTCGGTGAGCAGGCTTTTGTGATCGGGCGCTAAATGCTGAATCAGCACAAACGCCATACCCGTATCGATCGCTAAATGGCTGAGTAACCCCGTGAATGCTTCCAACCCTCCTGCTGAGGCGGCAATCCCAACGATGGGAAAGGGGGCGTCGGTGACGGCTGATTCTTCGCTGTCGAGGGCGGCTGCTGCGATCGATGCGGGTGTATTTTCTAGAGATAATTGAGGAGAAGTCATGATGAGAAGTCCTCGACTTCAGTTATTGAGCGGCCAACATCTCTGGTAAGGATGCCGCTGATTAATTCCGACTATTTTTGTCAGAGCTTACGTAAGTTATCGGCATTATGAACCTCCATTAAGGATGATCTACACTGTTGAGGTCATTATCTGAGCGCGATCGAAGAACTCTGGTAGCGATTATAAGAAGAGACTGGCAATAACCAGGTATATCTGCTTACGTACTTAATTTCTTTCAGCTACCAGTGTAGGAGACAGCGCGATTACTGATTCCGTATTAATTCTAGCAGTATAGGCGACTTGTGGGCCTTGTATGCCCTTTAAATCTTCAACACGTTTTTGAATTTCGGACACTCCAGCAGCTTTTAATGCTGTTAAAAATGCTTGGTCGCTGTAAACATCTTCGGAAAACGAAACTTCGCCACTTTTAGAAAGATTTTGCAGGCGGGCGGCTTTGTTGACTGTGGAACCAAAATAGTCTAGCGAGTTATTAAGATTTACGAGTAAAGCCGTATTTCGGTGAATGCCAATTCTGACTTGAATCCACTCTGCTTGCGGGCGAGTTAAATTGTACTCTCTGAAACGGATCACAGCAGCGGCCGCTGCCATAATTGCTTGTTCGTTGCTGATAAATGAAGCCATGACGGCATCGCCGATGGTTTTAATGACTTTACCGCCAACTTTCTCGATCGACTCAAAGAAAATTTCAAAATGATCGCGCACAATATTGTAAGCTTTAGTATCTCCCAGCGTTTCGTACATTCTGGTAGAACCGGTAATATCGGTAAACATAATAGTAATCGCCCGAATCTTGACTCGCTCTCTTTCCGAGATTACTTGATCGCCGAACAAACGCTTATAATCTGGGTGATGAAGCAGGTGGATTCCTGATAGCCGCAGGGGCAGTTGTTCTAATCTCAGTTCCTGGGGCAATTCATCTGAATGCAAAATCAGCCCCGATAAATTGTGATCGGTATTAGTTAGTTCGAGCTTAACTTTTCCCGGACGCACGGCTAGCTCTGTTTTGTCAAAATCTGGGCCGGCTAACTGCTTGAGTTGAATTTCTTGTATGGCTTCTGTTTTTTCGCCTTCAACCTTTAAAATCCCTTTAGCTAAAGTGAGGGGACAGCAGTACCGATATCGACCGTTTTCTAAGGTAACTATCTCCGATTCAGTGCAGTATAAAGGCGTTACCAGTTGCAGTTTGCTCTGGAGTACGGGAGGGGGAGCGCAGACGGGTCGCAGTTGCGGGTCTTCGATTTCTTTGTTTAGAGAAAAAGTAACTTCGACGCGATCGAGCAAATCAATTTTAAACTCGCGCTCGCACATCGGGCAAAAAGACAATTCTGATGTGTCTGCCAAATCCTTGAATTCGTCTGTAATCATGTTGCAGTGCGGGCAGTGAATATCCCAGTGCAAGTCGAAGGCACCGGCTTTCACTCCGTGCAGAAATTCGGAAGTAATTTTTTTAACATTCTTGACTGTATCCCCTGCTACGTAGTAAGGATTAATTCTCAATCTCTGCAAAATGTGGGAACCGGTTAACCAATTTCCGATTTGGTCGATCGTTCCTTTGCTAGCATTGGGACGTTTTTTTAGCTGTTCTAATTTTTCTTTTAATAGTTCGATGTTCATGATCCACTTGCCTTTGAGCCTCAGGGCAAGAAATTTATAAGAATTTTGTTGTATACTTTGCTCGTCTGGTTGGTTCTGGCGTGAGAATTTTGATGAGTTTGCACCTGTGCGGATTTCTCTGCCCTTGATAAATCTTAACAAATTAGCACCATGAAGGCCATGCCTATTTAGGCAGATTGATCGCGCTGTCATTTGTTTTAATTCAAAGTGCGATCGCTGCATCGGTCTACAGAAATATCTTAAATCTCGGTAATTAAGAATTGGGAATTGGGAATTGGGAATTGGGAATTTTCAACCGCCCAGCAGCGACTAATATCGTTTCCGGTGGCATCGGAATAATAAAATCGAGTCAACAGTTAACACTCAACCATTCAGTTTTGCGACCCGCCCGTCAACAGTCAACCTCATTCCGGTGTAACCGGAAATGATATTAGATTTTAGATTAAATAATTGAAGCATTGACCCCACGGATAAATTCGGGCGCTTGTTTATCGGAGACAAGTTTTTTATTTCTCCACGGATGAATCCAGGGGCTTGTATGCTGGATGCTTTCGGTCAACAGTCAATCGATTTTAGATTAAAGATTAAAGATTAAAGATTAAAGAATTGAAGCATTGAGCCCACGGATAAATTCGGGGACTTGTTTATCGGAGACACGTTTTTTATTTCTCCACGGATGAATCCAGGGGCTTGTATCCTGAATGCTTTCGGTCAACAGTCAATCGATTTTAGATTAAAGATTAAAGATTAAAGATTAAAGAATTGAAGCATTGAGCCCACGGATAAATTCGGGGACTTGTTTATCGGAGACACGTTTTTTATTTCTCCACGGATGAATCCAGGGGCTTGTATCCTGGATGCTTTCGGTCAACAGTCAACAGTCAACAGTCAACAGTCAACAATAATTCCGGTGCAACCGGAATTGATATAATAATTAATGACTAACTCAAAAAAAAAAGAGGGAAAATTCCCTCTTTTAATCACACTAACTACGATATTATTCTTCCGTCGCAGGAGGGATTTCTTCCTCTACATCTAATACTGCTTCGGGTGCTGCTTCGGGTGCTGCTTCGGGTGCTGCTTCGGGTGCTGCTTCGGGTGCTACTTCGGGTGCTACTTCCGGCAGATCCTCTTCCATTGCTGAGGGCACATCTTCGAGTTCGTCGGAGAAGTCATCATCAGCATCAGTTGAGTCTACAGGAACGTCTATGCCTGCTTTAGCTTGCTTTTGAGCGAGCATTTTCTCCCGGAACTTAGCTGCCATTTCCTCAGCTTTTTCGTACACCAATTCGCGATTTTTGACCATCGCGCCCGGTTCCGGTTCCAACTGCTTGGTGGAGAGAGAAATCCGGCCCCTCTCGGCATCCAAGTCAATGATCATCACTTTCACTTCGTCGTTGACATTGAAGACGCTATGAGGCGTATCGATGTGATCGTGTGAAATTTCCGAGATGTGCAGCAAGCCGCTGACGCCGCCGATGTCGATAAAGGCACCGTAAGGCTTGATACCGCGTACTGTACCGATGACGACTTCCCCGACTTCGAGGCGGTTCATCTTGCGCTCAACTAAGGCGCGACGATGACTCAACACTAGGCGGTTGCGGTCTTCGTCTACCTCTAAGAATTTTAATGGTAATTCTTCGGCGACTAATTCTTCCTTCGGTTTGCGGGTACTTATATGAGAACCGGGAATAAAGCCTCGCAAGCCTTCTATTCTCACGAGTGCGCCGCCACGGTTGGTGGCAAATACTTGCGATCGTACTGTGGCATCTTCTGCTTGCAGTTGTCGCACTCTTTCCCACGCCCGCATATACTCGATGCGCCGGATGGACAGGGTTAATTGTCCGTCTTCATTTTCATCGGTGAGGATGAAAAATTCTCTAGTTTCGTTTGATTGCAATACCTCTTCAGGGGTTTCGACTCGATTGATCGACATTTCCTGAATGGGAATGTACGCTGCTGTTTTAGCACCGATATCAATCAGAGCGCCCCTCGGTTCTATACTAAAAACTGTACCCGCTACTACATCGCCCGGGCTAAAGTGATAGTCATATTTATCAAGTAGGGCTGCAAAATCTTCGTGAGTAAAGCCGATGTCTTTGACTGTGGTTTTGAGATTGACCATGCGAATAGTTTCCTAGGATTTCTCTCCTTCATGTTTTTCGTTTGTGCCGGCAGATATTAGAGATGTTGGTGAAAAAGCGATTAACTTTTTTCCAAATCTTTTACTAAAGTCAGTTTTTGCTAACTTTTGCCGGGTGCAACTGCACACCAGCGCTTGCCATTACTGTTACTCCATACTCTGTGTTAAAACGTTTAATCTTAACATTCCGAGTCAAGTAGACTATTTTGACACTCTCAGGTATAAATAAACTGAGATTCTTCATTCAACGAGCCGACTTGCTGGCGACAGGATGACTCCAGTCTAAGTAGAGGTCGGTTTCTCCAGAAGCGTAAATTTCGGTATGCCCTACCGTATTTAATTAGTCACCGATCTTTAGTTAGGTTTTGTTCAAATCCGAGCTTTCCTAAACTGCAACACCGTTAGGTGTGACTACGCACTCAACTAATCCAGTTAAGTTTTTACGTTGTCTAGTTATACTCTATTTTAGACCGATGACGATCATATCACACCCAGCACTCTTACTGAGAAAAAAGAACACTCGCTCGAATGAGAGTCCCTTGAGTCGCTATTCCTCCGGGCCTTCCTCGCGACACGGTTTTCAATCTCAAGCGAATATTTCTATAAATTAATTTAAGCGAGCTTAGCTGGGACTAGCGCAGGATGCTGGGCTTTCTCGATCGACTGATTCCGAATCCGGCAAATCTGCGTCAAAATTCGGTCTAGTTTCTGCATCTTCAACTTCGTTGAGGGGATTCTGAAGGTGATTTAGGGTATCTACAAAATCTCGGATGCCTCGAAATTGCCGATATACGGAGGCAAAACGGACATAAGCGACTTCGCTGAGCGGCCGCAGGTGCAACAGCACCAGTTCCCCTATTTCTGAGCTGGCGATTTCTCGGAGCGATCGACCTTGGAGTTGGGCCTCGATTTCTTCGGCCAGAGTTTCGAGATGCCCGGAAGACAAACCGGTTTTTTCGCAGGCCCGAATCAATCCCCTGACTAATTTTGACCTGTCAAAAGATTCGCGCTTGCCGTCCCGCTTGATCACCGTAATCGGCACAAATTCTATGCGTTCGTAAGTTGTGAAGCGGTGCTGGCAGCTCAAACACTCGCGCCGCCGACGGATGCTTTGACCTGATTCGGCTGAACGCGATTCTAGAACGCGGCTATTTGTGTGTTGGCAGGAGGTACAGCGCATGATTGCTGATTTTAACAGGCGTTGCCAGCAAATTGCCATTCATCTAACCGCCTGGGGTCTGATGAATGGCTGGACTAGAAAAATCACTTAGCACACAGCGGTGAAATAGTCCCGCATCAAATTAGATTCCTATGATGCGGGCTAACCGCAGTCGGGTTCAAGATATTTTGGACTTGCTGGAGGCGTATAGCTAATTATTTGCCAATCCGGGGAGGTTCCCGAAAGGCGATCGCAAAAAATAGTACGCCTATGGCTAAAGCCAGAATCAAAATGTAAGCAACACTTTCCATGTTAAATTTTCCCTATCTTCCCTTGCCGTATTATTTTATCTTAATTGTTGGTTTTATTATTAACTAAAAAAACCCGGTTTCTTCAAGAAACCGGGTTTTTGTGTAGCGGGGAAGTTTCCCACGTACCCAGAGGCTGGCGAAACCTAGATAGATTCTTCTCTTCTTGTGGTTACGTCGCCCACCTTTTGGAACAGGCCCCACTCGACTTGTTCTTCCAAGTCAGCCTCAACTCCAGCAAACACATCGCGGAAAATAGTCCGAGAACCGTGCCAGATATGGCCGAAGAAGAATAGCAAAGCAAAGCAAACGTGTCCGAAAGTGAACCAACCGCGAGTCGAAGTGCGGAACACCCCGTCTGAGTTCAAGGTTTCACGATCGAATTCAAACACTTCACCTTTTTGAGCATCGCGAGCAAACTTTTTAACATCCTGAGGATTATCAAAGGTTTGACCGTTAAGTTCGCCACCGTAGAAGCTGACGGTAACTCCGCTTTGTTCAAAGCTGTATTTTGATTCAGCACGGCGGAAGGGGATGTCAGCGCGGACGACCCCATCTTTGTCCGTCAAAATTACTGGGAAAGTTTCAAAGAAGTTGGGGAGGCGGCGAACCGACAATACCCGACCTTCGCTATCAGTAAATACTGGATGGCCCAGCCAAGATTTAGCAATACCGTCGCCGTTGACCATCGCGCCGGCGCGGAACAAACCGCCTTTAGCAGGAGAGTTGCCCACGTAGTCGTAGAAAGCCAATTTTTCGGGAATTTGTTCGTAAGCTTCTTGGAAGCTTTGGCCCCCGGCCAAGCTAGCTTGAGCTCTGCGATCGATTTCTTGTCCGAAATAGCCGCTGTCCCACTGATAGCGAGTCGGGCCAAAAAGTTCGATCGGAGTAGCAGCAGAACCGTACCACATCGTACCCGCAACGACAAAGGCTGCGAAGAACACGGCAGCGATACTGCTAGAAAGTACAGTTTCGATATTCCCCATCCGCAGGGCTTTGTAAAGACGTTCTGGCGGCCGCACTGTCAAGTGGAACAAACCGGCAATTACGCCGACTACGCCCGCTGCAATGTGGTGAGCCACGATGCCGCCCGGATTATACGGGTCGAAGCCTTCAGGGCCCCAAGAAGGCGCCACTGGTTGGACGTGACCGGTCAGGCCGTAGGGGTCGGACACCCACATTCCCGGGCCAAAAAGTCCCGAAAGGTGAAATGCGCCGAAGCCGAAGCAGAGCAAGCCGGAGAGGAACAGGTGAATGCCAAACATTTTTGGCAAGTCGAGGGCTGGTTCACCGGTGCGAGGGTCTCTGAAAAGTTCTAAGTCCCAAAATACCCAGTGCCAAACTGCTGCTAAGAACAGCAGGCCCGAGAGGACGATGTGAGCGGCGGCCACGCCTTCAAAGGACCAGAAGCCCGGATCGACGTTACCTTCGCCCGTGATGCTCCAACCGCCCCAAGAACCCGTAACTCCCAAGCGAGTCATGAAGGGCAACACGAACATCCCTTGACGCCACATTGGGTTCAGAACTGGGTCTGTCGGATCAAAAACTGCTAGTTCATAAAGGGCCATTGAGCCGGCCCAACCTGCCACGAGGGCTGTGTGCATTAAGTGTACAGAAATCAATCGGCCTGGGTCATTTAAGACGACTGTGTGTACGCGATACCAGGGTAGTCCCATTGACTGCGGTTCTCCAAGGTGTAAGTGATGATGTCTATTTTTACGGAAAAATCAGATTCTCAATCCCCAGCAGTTACCTGCAGGGTTTAAACTCTGCCTTTTGCCGACTGCCATCTACCTTCAAAGGTGGAGGCATAAAAATGAAAGTTATTTAAAGAAGTGTATCGAGTGTTAGAACCGATTGCAATATGTTGGACATTACATTAGTTGCGGGTTGCCCATTTCGCAGCGGGCGGCGATCGTCCCGAGGCGTTCGAGGACTTGCTCGGCATCGATCAGTCTGGTGAGGGTGACGTTGCCGATATTTTTGGCGGGATCGGCGGGATCGGGACGGACTGCTGGTTGGACTTCTACCATGAGTACGGCGTCTTCTACGCGGTAGAGCCACATTTTTTCGTTGCGATCGACAAGACAGAGGTTTAGCTGTTGGATGTCCGGCGACCGCCTCCAGGCGGCGTGACTCCACTCGCCACCTACGCCCCAGACGCGCCCAACTTTCCAGCCGTCGGATAAGAAGAAGTATTTCACTTGTGTACGCTTGTTGAGATTTTTTTGTCTAACATAGCGCAAAACTGCAATTGTACGGAATTATTGAACCGTGAAGACGCGAAGGGTGCATATAAATATTGTTATTCGATCGACTATTGCCTATAATATGCTATGTAAGGCATAATTGCTCCAAATGACATGGAACATTGAGTTTCACTTTGATTTTTACTCTGAGTTTACCGAATTCCCCACTGATGTCAGATTAGAGCTTTTAGCAAAACTCACACTGTTACAAGAATTTGGCCCAAACCTCAAGCGTCCTCACGTCGATACTCTCAATGGTTCTACCTACACCAATATGAAGGAACTTAGGTTTCAGGCGGCTGGTGGAGTTTGGCGAGTCGCTTTTGCATTTGACCCCCGCCGATCTGCGATTCTGTTGGTAGCTGGCGACAAATCTGGTAGTAGTGAGAAGCGATTTTACAAGCAACTAATTAAGATAGCAGATAGTAGATTTACCGGCCATTTGAATAAGTTAATGGAGCAAGAAACAGATGACAATTAGCCTGAAGACTATTATGGAGAATTTGCCTCCCGAACAACGAGCAATAGTCGAAAAACGATCGGTTGAATTAATGGCTGAAGAAATGACCTTGCAAGACTTACGAAAAGCAAGGAAATTTACTCAGATTCGCATGGCAGAATTATTAAATATGCGTCAAGAAAATGTCTCGCGACTCGAACGCCGTGCGGATTTGTTGGTATCTACTTTGCAAAGTTATATCGCCGCAATGGGTGGCGAGTTGTCATTTGTCGTAGAATTCAAAGATCGACCCCCCGTTAAAATTACTGGATTAACATCGATGTTTGAAGAAAGCAGCTACACTAATGGAGAGTAATAGTTTTAATTGAGGAAACTAAAACCTAATTTTGCCAGATGTCTATTATTCAATCTAAAATCTAAAATCTAAAATCGAATGACCGCACAAACACCCGTAGAATTCCAAGACAGTTTCGACATCATCGTAGTAGGTGGCGGACACTCCGGCTGCGAAGCCGCCCTCGCTACTTCTCGCCTCGGCTGTCGCACCCTTCTCCTCACCCTCAACATCGACAAAATTGCGTGGCAACCTTGCAATCCCGCTGTCGGCGGCCCGGCTAAAACCCAACTTACTAACGAAGTAGATGCGTTAGGCGGGGAAATTGGCAAAATGGCCGATCGCACCTACTTACAAAAGCGCATCCTCAACTCTTCGAGAGGTCCCGCAGTGTGGGCGCTGCGAGCACAAACTGACAAGCGGGAATACGCCGCTGTAATGAATAATATTGTCGAAAATCAAGAGAATTTGACCATCCGCGAAGCGATGGTAACAGACTTAGTTTTGGGCAAAAACGAAGAAGTAATCGGAGTAGAAACATACTTCGGCGTCGCTTTTGAATGTAAAGCAGTCATTCTGACCACAGGCACTTTTTTAGGTGGCACAATTTGGGTAGGTAATAAGTCAATGCCCGCCGGACGCGCCGGAGAATTTGCCGCCGTTGGCTTGACGGAAACTCTCAATCGTTTGGGCTTTGAAACAGGGAGGTTAAAAACAGGAACTCCCGCAAGAGTTGACAAGCGTACTCTGGATTATACCAACCTGGAACCGCAGCCGGGAGATGCAGAGGTTCGCTGGTTTAGTTTCGATCCAGAAGTTTGGATCGAACGGGAACAAATGTCTTGTTATTTAACTCGAACTACGCCAGCTACTCATCAGTTAATTAGAGACAATTTGCATCTTTCTCCAGTCTACGGCGGCTGGGTTGATGCGAAGGGGCCGCGCTATTGTCCGAGTATTGAAGATAAGATTGTGCGGTTTGCGGATAAGGAAAGTCACCAGATTTTTATTGAACCGGAAGGTAGAGATATTCCTGAACTTTATATCCAAGGATTTTCTACGGGTTTACCGGAAAATTTGCAATTGCAAATGCTGCGGACTCTTCCGGGTTTGGAAAAGTGCGAGATGATGCGCCCTGCTTATGCTGTGGAGTACGATTATTTGCCGGCTACTCAGTGCTTTCCAACGCTGATGACTAAGAAGATAGAAGGGCTGTTTTGCGCGGGTCAGGTGAACGGTACAACGGGATATGAGGAGGCGGCTGCACAGGGGATTGTGGCGGGGATTAATGCAGCTCGGTTTGCGAAAAATCAGGAGATGATTGTGTTTCCTCGCGAGCAAAGTTATATCGGCACTTTGATCGATGATTTGTGTACGAAGGATTTGCGGGAACCTTACCGGATGTTGACTTCGCGATCGGAATATCGGCTATTATTGCGATCGGACAATGCTGACCAACGCTTGACGCCGCTGGGACGGGAAATTGGTTTGATTGACGATCGCCGCTGGAAGTTGTTCGATCGCAAACAAGCTAATATTGTGGCAGAGAAGGAACGCTTGTACTCGACGCGGGTGAAAGAGCACGAGGAAGTTGGCAAGGCAATTTTGGCTGATACTCAACAAGTGATTAAAGGTTCAATTACTCTCGCTGATTTGTTGCGTCGTCCTGGTTTTCATTATGTGGATTTGGAACGCTACAATTTAGGCAATTCTAGTCTGAAGTTGGCTGAGAAGGATGGTGCAGAAATTGACATCAAATATTCCGGCTACCTGCAAAGACAGCAAAATCAAATTGATGACATTGCCAAACACGAACGCCGACAATTGCCGGCAGATTTGGATTACATGGCAATTACAACTCTCTCCAAAGAATCGCGGGAAAAGTTGGCTAAGGTGAAACCGCTGACGATTGGCCAAGCTGCCAGAATTGGTGGGGTAAATCCGGCTGATGTTAATGCTTTGTTGATTTTTCTGGAAGTGCGAAACCGTCAGCAGCCAGCGGGTGTAGGTAAATAACCTAAACTAGAGGTGTCTCAAGGCTCCCTTGAATTCTATGAAATAGCAGTATGAAAAGTGTGACTATTGTGGCACCACTATTTTGTTCGGCGGCTTTCATAGTGATGGATATAAATTTTGGGCTTTCCTGATTCACGGTATGAATCAACTTTTATCGGAAGTTACAAAACTCACCCGACTGGGCTTAGAAAAATTCCGAAATCTTGAATTTATACCTGTATTCAGCAACGCGACAAAAAAGGAAAACTGGCAGAATGTCAACTATAATTGATGAAATTCTGCCAGTATGTTGTAGATATCGATCGCTCCTCGAACCAACTCTGAATTTCGCAAACATCCTCCATAAGAATCAGCGTTCATCGGTGGTTCAAATCTCCCCGAAATCCAGACCAGTGTTGCCACCCTCAAAGCCTTAGAAGACCAGCTAGATGCCTTGCTGTACGCTTATATACGGGTTCACTGGTGGTACTAGGAAATAGAGCGGAATGTGGTATTGGGCGATCGTTGCACAATCGGCTACATAGTCATTCCCGAACTTCGATAAAAAGAGCAGGAGAGTGGGAGAGTGGGAGAGGGGGAGAATAGGTAAAATCTTCCTGATTCCTGATTCCCTCTTCCTTGCATCCGTTACATCCGTTACATCCGTTACAGAATCCGTTGCCGAACTTCCTTTAATGTGCCCAGAGAATCACGCCAGCTTCATAAGGACTGCTGAGATTATCGTGCTTCGGCAAAACCCGCAACGACAAACCTTGCAAACCACTAGAAGTATAAGTAATGTCAGCCGTATAAAGGCTAGCATTGTTAGCATCTTCTCCCAAATACTCCATCACCACCGGCACGCCGCCGACAATATCTCCGTTAGCATCAACCGAACCTTGATAAAGTTCAACTTGCACGTCTGCAGGCGTCAATCCCATCAGATTAATCCGAGATTTAACAGAGATCGACTGATTGACCTTAACTTCCTTATCCTGGGAAATATCAACAGCCTCAATCTTAATATCCTTCCACTTCGCGAGAACCTGCTTCTTCCAGTGAGACAACTCCTTGGCGGGAGCACAATTATCCGAAGTCATCGTGAAGAATCGATCGCTCACCGGGAAATAAGCCCGCCGCGCGTAATCCTTCACCATCCGAGCAGTATTGAAGAAAGGACAATTCAAGCGAATCGAATCCTTCATTTTCGCCGTCCAACCGCGGGGAATTCCATCAGCATCCCGGTTGTAAAATAGGGGTACAACTTCCTTTTCCATCAAGTCGTACAAAGCATTCGCCTCGACCTCATCCTGATACTTAGTATCTTCGTAAAACTCCCCATGTCCGATCGGCCAACCGGTACGAACATAATCAGCCTCATCCCACCATCCGTCGAGGATGCTGAGATTCGGTAAACCATTCATCGAAGCTTTCATCCCCGAAGTCCCGGAAGCTTCCCGGGGGCGGCGCGGCGTATTCAGCCACACATCGCAGCCAGAAACCATCATCCGAGCAACGTTAATGTCGTAGTTCGGTAAAAACACCATCGAGCTCATCGTCTCGTGCTCGCGGATGAAGTGAACGATATCCCGAATCAATTCCTTACCCGGAATATCCATCGGGTGAGCCTTCCCAGCAATCACAAACTGCACCGGGCGATTTTGATCGCGCATGATCCGCATGATTCGATCGACATCGCGCAAAAACAGCGTCGCCCGCTTGTAAGTAGCAAAGCGGCGGGCAAACCCGATCGTCAGCACCTTGGGATTGAGGGCCTCCCGCGCGTGTTCGATTTCCGTTTGGGCCGCACCGCGCTCGCGCAAAGTCTTTTGCAGCCACTCCCGGGCGAACACCACCAACTCCGAGCGACAGCGTTCGTGATTGCGCCATAGTTCCTCATCAGGAATCGACGACATCCTGTCCCAGAGACGATCGTCCTTGCGAGTCATTTCCCAATCCGGGCCGAGGTAGCGATCGTACAACTCCTGAGTTGACTTCGCCACACAACTGCGAGCGTGCACCCCGTTGGTAATCGAAGTAATCGGCACTTCTTCCTGCGGCAAACCCGGCCACAAACCCTGAAACATCGGGCGCGACACCACACCGTGCAAAGCCGCCACCCCGTTGACAAAACTCGACATTTTAATTGCCAAAATTGCCATATTTAGAGGTGCGGACAAATCGCCAGTATTCTCGCGGCCCAATCCCAAAAACTCATTTTGCGACAAGCCAAATATCTTGGCATAATGACTCAGATAGTGCATCACCATATCCGGCTCGAACAAGTCAAACCCAGCAGGCACCGGCGTGTGAGTCGTAAACATACTGCTCGAAACCACCACCTGTTCCGCTTCCACAAAACTCAGGTGATATTCCTCCATCAGCATCCGTATCCGTTCCAAAGCCATGAAAGCCGCGTGGCCTTCATTCATGTGATAAGCCGTAACTGTCAGCCCCAGGGCCTTGAGCATTTTTACGCCGCCGATGCCCAGCATGATTTCTTGGTGCATCCGCAGAGTTTTATCGCCGCCGTAGAGTTGGTCGGTAATATCTTGGTCGTAGGGGCTGTTAGGTGCAATATTTGTATCCATCAGGTACAAAGGAACCGTACCCACTTGTACCCGCCAAATCCGCGCGTAAACCTTGCGGCCGGGATAGTCTACCTCAATCCGCAATTCCGAACCGTCGGGATTGCGTTCTGGGTGGAGCGGCATATTGTAGAAATCATTGAGCGGATAGCGTTCTTGCTGCCAGCCGTCGGCGTTGAGATACTGCGAAAAATAACCTTCTTGGTAGAGCAGGCCGACACCGACTAAGGGCAAGCCCAAATCGCTAGCTGATTTGAGGTGGTCGCCTGCGAGCACGCCCAAACCGCCCGAATAGATTGGTAGGGCTTTAACCAAGCCGAATTCCATCGAAAAGTAAGCGTAGCATTCTTGCTGCTCGGTGCCGCGCTGTTTGCGGTACCAGGCGCGATTTTTGAGATAATCGTCTAACTGCTGGGCTGCTCGGTTCATTTGGGCAATGAAGCCTTCGTCTTCTGCCATTTCTTGCAGTCGCTCTTGAGATATGGTTCCGAGCATCAGCACCGGGTTTTGGTTGCTGGAGTCCCACAGGTCTCGATCGAGGCGGCGGAAAAGGTCTTTAGTATCGACGTTCCAATCCCAGTGCAAGTTATAGGCAAGCTTGCGTAGGGGTTCGAGAATTGTCGGTAGCGAGGGGGAAACGTTAAATGTGCGAATCGGCTGCATAGACAAAGCCTTTATGTTGGAGTAGCGATATTTTCCTCTGTCTTTAGCCGCAAGTGGGTTATTCTGCACACTATTTTAAGTTTTAACAAGCGGGGGCGATCGCGATGACCATCATTAAGCACGCGAAGCCGTGCCGTGTCCCTAACCTAGCTAAGCTTTTAACTGCCGTGGCGGGATTTAGGACTTGATGCCCCTGAGCTGAAAATTTCTCAAGTTAAAGCGCTGTATCACCCTTGGGGCAAGAATCTTAACGAATTGCCCGACAACTTAGACCCGCCGCAGCGCTTTAGCAGTGATGATGTTGGGGGTGTAGCGGAGGAAAATAAGTCGCGAGACTAAGATTCGGGGTCAAGAACCATAACTAATAACTAATGACTAATTAAGCAATTTTCACTTTACTCAACTGAGAATTTACCAACAGTTTGCTAGCATCGCCAGCCGAGAGGGCAGGGCTGAAATAATAACCCTGAATTTCTTGACAGTGGAGTTCGCGCAAACACTCCAACTGCTCTTTAGTTTCTACTCCTTCGGCTACTACGCTCAAGTTCAAATCTCGCCCCAGCGTCGCTACAGCCTTGGCGATCGCCCGTTCGCACGGATCGGTCGTCAGTCCGCTGACAAAGGATTTATCTATTTTTAAGATATTCAAGGGAAACTTTTTGAGATAATTTAGAGAACAATAACCCGTGCCGAAATCGTCCAGCACAATCTGCACTCCCATGTTCTGCAGCTCCCTGAGAACTTTTGTGGTATAATCCACATCTTGCATTGCTGTAGTCTCGGTAATTTCTAACTCTAAATACTTGGGTGCTAAACCGCTTTTTTCCAAGCATTTCGCTACCATTTCTAATAAATTAAATTGCTGGAACTGCCGAGCCGAAACGTTGACTGCTACCCGCAAATCTGGCTGCAAAGCATCCTGCCAAGCTTTATTTTGAGTGCAGGCTGTTTGCAGCACCCATTCCCCAATAGCTACAATGAGCCCGTTCTCTTCGGCGATCGGAATAAATGTAGCGGGAGTAACTAAACCTAATTGTGGATGTTGCCAGCGCAGCAGGGCTTCCATGCCCTGAATTTTCCAAGTAGTAATGTTGACTTTTGGCTGGTAGAAAACCTCAAATTCTCCCTGTTCTAAAGCCTCGTGCAGTCTGTGTTCTATAGTTAGTAACTGGCTGTCTTGGGGATTAATCGTTGAAGTATATAACTGATAGTTATTTCTTCCCATTTCTTTAGCGCGGTACAAGGCGGCATCGGCATTTTTGACTAAAGTTTCGGCATCTTCACCGTCATCGGGATAAAGGGCAATGCCGATGCTGCTGCTGACGTGAAACGGTTGTCCTTCTAGTTTAAATGGTGGCTTTAAATTGTTGAATATTCTTTGAGCTGTTTTAACTGCATCTTCTAAGCAATTGATGTCGGGAAGCAGTATGGTAAATTCGTCGCCTCCCCAGCGGGCTACCGTATCAGTCGATCGCAAACTGTCGCTGATGCGTCCGGCAAAACCTTCTAACAGGCGATCGCCCGCAGCGTGACCTAGTGTATCATTAATCTTTTTGAACCTGTCCAAGTCTAAAAACATCACAGCTAGCATTTTTTTTGTTTTTTTAGCTTCTCTTAATGACGCCAGCAGCCGCTCGTTAAAAAGTATCCGGTTCGGTAAACCTGTGAGTTGGTCATAAACAGCTTGATAGCGAATAATTTCTTCAGCTTGCTTGCGCTGAGTGATGTCCATCATAGTGCCGATAGCCCTTACTGCTTTGCCACTTTCATTACGGATGATATAGCCGCGATCGAGCACAAAAATGTATCCCCCATCTGCACGGTGAAAGCTGTATTCTTCCGACCAACATTGAGCGTTTGAATTCATTGCTTCGTTGAAGCTTAACATCACTCTTTCCCGTTCTTCGGGATGAATATTTAGCCACCAAGATTCTAATTCTATCGTCTGAGTCTCATTGAGTTTGTAGCCAAAAACTTTTTCAAATTCTTCGCTTAACCAATACTCATTTTTTAATAAATCAAAATCCCATACGGCATCATTTGTCGCCCGCGTCAGCAGGTGAAAGCGTTCTTCGCTTTTGCGTAGTTTTTCTTCGGATTGCACCCGTTCCGTTACATCCCGAAAACTGAATACTCGACCAGTAATTTTGCCTCCGGTGCGCTGGGGCAACGAGTAGCGCTCAAAGATCCTGCCATCTGTCAACTCGATGAGATCGTAACTTTCTTCTGTGGGGCGATCGGACAATTCTTTAGCGCGGTTGAGAAATATTTCCGGGTATTTTAACTGGTTGATTCCAAACCCCCAAATTAGATTGTTATCTCTCGAATCCAGCAGGAAAGCCGGCAACTGCCACATTTCGGCAAACTTGCGGTTAAAGGTAAGAACTTTTCCTGTACTGTCAACCGCCAGAATACCGTCAGCAGTAGATTCAATGGTTGCTTGAAGCAACGAAAGAGATGTTTCTAGTTCTAACTCTGCTAATTTGCGATCGCTGATGTCAAAAGCTGTGATTAATATTGACGCTTTTCTCTCAAATTTAATAATATCTACAGTTGCTTCAATCCAGCGCATTTCTCCGGTTTTCGTGAGAATTATTACTTCATATTTTGAGCCGGCACTTGAGCGCGCGTGGCTGGATTTACCCCATTCTTTAACTATTTCTAGAAAATCTCGATGGATTAAGTCGTATAAATCCAATGCTAGCAATTCTTCGCGAGTATATCCTGTCAGAGCTTCTGTCTGAGCATTGACATAGCGAAACTGTCGGCGGTGATAGATAAATGCCACAGCATTCACAGTTTCTATCAGTTGCCGAAACTTTTTTTCACTGCGCCGCAAATTTATTTCAGCCCGCTTGCTATCAGTAATATCTTGTGCTATGTATAACTTGCCGCTGACCTTGCCTTGACCGTCGCGAATAATTGAAATAGAAAGCAGTACAATTATTTTTTTTCGCTGTTTAGAAAGGTAGACTTTTTCGACGTTGCGGACAGAACCTTCGGCTGCTAAACTGGCTAAGTCTAACTCGGGTGGTGGTAATTCAGTTTTCTTAAAAAGTTCGTCTATTGGTTTCCCTAACAACTCTTTTTTAGAGTATCCCAAAAGTTGACAGGTAGCTTGGTTTAACGACAGGATATGACCGCCCGGGGTAGTCGCAATTATTGAGACGTTCATTTCCTCGCAAATATCCAGGGCATATTCGGCAGTTTGCTGCAAATCTTGGGTCATTTGGGCAATAGTATCCCAGATATCCTGTTCTTTTTTTGGATACAACACTTTTTCTCCTTCTGGTAACTTGTTCTTCCCTGTTTCAGACTTGGCTTTGATGAACCAGAACCCCTGGGATAAAATATTTACTGTGTTCGTTTTGATCAATAATTAGATTACTACAGAAATAAAAGCCAGATAAGAACCGATTATTTTTAACCTAAAAGCCCCCTCTTTCTCCGGGATTTCCTCAGATTGTATAAAATTGTCACTCGGTAAATTTACTGACTCTATGTGGGATAATTTATCCAACAATAAGTCGGCGCTTGCAGAGGCAGGAGGGCGAGATGTCGATCGCCAATAGCTAAATTTCTCAGGCGCCACCAAAATTGCTCCTAAAGCGCGATTGCCGTTTCCATCCCCTACACTTGCCAACAATATTTTTGCATTAATGCAACATTCCCCACCAAAAATAGCAGCAGTTAAAGATCCCAAAATTAATCCATAGATAATTTTCATTTCCCCCTGATCCTAATTTTAAAAAGATGCTTTTGCCATCAAAAATATAAAAAAATTGCACAGAACTTGAGGTGTCATAGCAAAACGGAGCCAACCTTAATTTATGTGGATTTGTAAATAAAATTCTCCTAAGCTAATAATTTAGCTTTATAACTAATTATAATTTTAATCTTAATTTAAAATGTGTCATCAGCCATTGTGCCACAAATTATCCGTCATTCTGCCTAGACACCGGGTGAGAGCGCGCTAAAATTAGATAATTCCCGCAAAGAGGCGACCGGGATTTGTTAGAAAAATAAACAATTAGCTTAAAATCGATGCAGAGGTCCACTAATTGAACCCATGAGTCAGACCATCCCAGAACTCCAAAAAGAAGTCCGCGCGCTGCAAGCAGAAATTACCGCCCTGCAAGAGTCGCGGGAAAAACTTGGCGTACAGCGCTCTGAGTGCCGAGTGGCAGTCAGTTTTCCCAAAAATAATACTCCTGAAGCCATTGCTGAGTTCCACCAGCAAACTGCTGCTTTTGGGGAGCAGTGGTTGCAGCAAGTCCAGGAAATTGACCGAGAGACTAAAAATATTGAAAAGCAACTGGAACAAAAACAGGCTTTACTCAATTACAAACAAGGTGAACTAGAAAAATTGGTTGCCGGACAGCACTGGCAAGAAGTAGAAAACAACGTTCAAACCGGGGAAAAACGCTTGCAAGCACAAGCTCGCAGAATCAATCAAGCAGCAGCGCAGCTAGAGACAGAAATCCAAGCTTTGAAAGCACTGTACGACCAACTCAACCCGAGTTATTCCGAGTGGTTTCAACAACCAACTCAAATAGTTGAATTTTCGGCAAAAACTATTCCTTATGCTTTTCCCAGCAGCAGTGGCTTGATTTTGGAGAATAAGGAGATTGAGTGGGAAAAAAAGTAGTTTTGAGTTGTGAAGGTTAAAGGTAAATTATTAAGGTGAATGTCGCCGTCGAATACTCGAATAAGCAAGAAACCTTTGACGGCGACATTCAAATAATTTTACCTGGTTTATTAGTAGGTAAAAAAAAGCACAAAACTGCCTCATCCACAGCTAATATTAAGAGTTTTGAGTTTCATTTTTGGAAACAGGTTTATTTTGAACTCGGGTATTAAGATAAATCTAAAATCTAACACTCCTAGACAGATAAACCGGCTTGTACGAAAAGACTTCGTTGCAGTCCTCTCTCCTGCTCAAAAAAACGGTTGATGAGAGCGAGGAGTGCGTAAGCCCTGTCTAAAATCTCAAATAGACTTACTGATGAAAAAATTGATTTGGATAGCGCTATTTATTCTAGTTGCGGTGGCGGCTGTGGGTTGGCGTTCTGACTCGTGGCAGCGGTTGTCGGGTGTACCCGAATTAGGGATCGATCGCAATATCCACACTTCCCAAAACCCGTCTCCCTTACCGCTTCCTGCTGAAAAAAATACTTTTTTTCAGCCCAAAATTGACCCGTCGCGCTTGTGGAAACACGTCGATAGTTTAGCAGGAGAACGGGATGGAGAACAATCTCGCTCTTTTACGAGAGACTACATTTCCCAGCAATTGCAAACATTAGGATTTTCCGCAGAGTTGCAGCCGTTCGATCGCGGAATCAACGTCTTTGCTGAGAGAAAAGGCACTGACTCAAACGCAGGTGCAATTTTAGTGGCAGCACACTACGATACTGTACCAAACTCCCCAGGCGCTGACGACAATGCGACGGGAGTTGCAGTAGTTTTAGAAGTAGCAAGATTGCTGGGTTCTCGCCCCACGCCTCGGACATTGCAAGTAGCATTTTTCGACAGGGAAGAACTCGGACTTTTAGGCAGTTTAGCGTTTACAGGTAGCGACGCGCGGTTAAAAAATTTGCAGGGAGCGATCGTCCTAGATATGGTAGGTTATGCCTGCCGCACGCCCGGATGCCAGCAATATCCCGAAGGATTGACAGCGCAACCTTTTCTAGAAGCATCGGGGGTAACTTCTCCCGACAAAGGCGAGTTTATCGCTGTGATTGGGGATGCGGAACATCCGCTGCTATTGAAAAGTTTTGCGGAGTCTGGAAAAGCCGATTTGCCGCCGGTGGTGGCGCTGCCGGTTCCCCTGAAAGGGTTGCTGACTCCCGATGTTTTGCGGAGCGACCACGCGCCTTTTTGGTATAAAGGAATTGGTGCTGTGTTGGTGACGGATACTGCAAATTTGCGCTCGCCCCACTATCACCAATCTAGCGATACATTAGCAACTATCGATCAACCTTTTTTCGCTGGTTCTGCTCAAATTGTTGTTAATGCCGTGGCTAAATTATTGGAATTAGGTAATTAGTAATTGGGAATTGAGCATGGGGAATTGGGAATTGGGGATGGGGCATCGGGCATGGGGCATTGGGCATGATGACTGTTATTGATAGTGCCAACTGCCAACTGCCAACTAATAACTAATGACTAATGACTAACAAAGAAAGCCTGCAACGGCATTTACTGCAACTAGACAATCGAGGCTACAAAGCCTACAAAGACATTCAAGGTAATTACGACTTTTATGAATTCACATTAATTATTGATTACGTGCAGGGAGATCCGTTTGCTTCTCCCAGTAAATTTAGAGTCATAGTTCCGCCAAACATTGCTCAAATTCCCCGCGAAGTTTTCAATTCTCGCAGTCGAGAAATAGCCTTGCGAGATTACCTAACTCGCCAGTTTGACCGAGCAGCACACAGCATCAGCAGCAAACGGGGTACTGGCAAAAGCGGTATGATTGCAGTGACTCGCTTCGGACAAGAAGTTTTAGAGCGAACTTCCGCATTTATCATTTCCTCAAATACATCCGATATCGAAGATTTAGGAGGAGTTGAACTGCGATTTGCCGTCGGACTTCCAGCGAGCGGGCGCAGTATTTTAGGGCGACAAGCTGCTGAAATGCTGTGCGAAGATATCCCGGAAATTGTCAGCAAATCTCTCAAATATTCTCACTTAAATGCTGCGGAATGTCGCCGTCACGTTGAAACGGTAGAAGATGCTGACTGGCTGCGGCAGCAGTTAGCTGAAAAAGGATTAGTTGCGTTTGTTGCTGAGGGTTCTATATTACCCCGCCGCAGCGGTGTTGACAACAGTCCTTTGTTAAATAATGCTGTGGCTTTTCAGTCGCCGCCGTCGTTAAAAGTTGAGTTTAATTGTCCGAATCGCGGTTTGATTTCGGGTATGGGTATTCCCGCTGGCATTACTTTGATTGTTGGCGGTGGCTATCACGGAAAATCAACTTTACTCAGGGCGATCGAGTTGGGAGTTTACAACCGAATTCCGGGAGATGGTCGGGAATTTGTGGTGACTAATCCGGCGGCGGTGAAAATTAGAGCGGAAGATGGCAGAAGTGTGGCAGGAGTTGATATTTCGCCTTTTATTAACCACTTGCCACAAGGTAGAGATACTGCACAATTTTATACTGAAAATGCGAGCGGTAGCACGTCGCAAGCTGCTAATATTATTGAGGCTTTGGAATTAGTGGCTTCTTCAAAAGAGGATTTAGTGCCTGTTTTATTAGTTGATGAGGATACGGCGGCGACGAATTTTATGATTCGCGATCGCCGAATGCAGGAACTCATCGCTAAGGATAAGGAACCGATTACGCCGTTTATTGATAAAGTGAGAGAATTGTATGCAGATTATGGCGTATCGACTATTTTAGTCATGGGCGGAAGTGGCGATTATTTTGATGTGGCGGATACTGTGATTGCAATGGAAAATTTTCAAGCATATAATGTGACGGCAAAAGCTAAAGAGATTGCTAAAAATTACTCGATTAGCCGCGCTGCTGAAGGGGGAGAAAATTTTGGTGAGATTACTTCAAGAGTGCCGCTTCCTGCTAGTTTAGATCCGAGTCGGGGACGGCGAGATGTGCGGGTGAAGGTGCGGGATGTTGATGAATTGGCTTTCGGAACTGAGGATATTGATTTGGGTGCTGTTGAACAAATTGTGGACAGCGGACAGTTAAGGGCGATCGCTGCGGCAATGGTTTATGCTAAGCAGCAATACATGGACGGAAAACGCACTTTGTCGGAAATCATAGATTTGGTGATGGCCGATATTGACGCGCAGGGGATGGATATTTTATCGCCTTTTCCTGAAGGGGATTTTGCCATGTTTCGACGGTTTGAATTGGCGGCGGCAATTAATCGGCTTCGTAGTTTGTCGGTTGTTGCTAAGTAGACTTGCTTAATATAAGTGGATTGTTGCCTTACTTTTGATATGCTGACAAAAGTGAGTGCAAAAACCGCGATTGAAGTATGACAGGCAATATAGGACAACTGACTGCTTTAAGCGATCGACCATATATAGTATTAAGCAATCAAGGCGAGGTTTTACAGTTAGAGTTAAAACAGCAGCAGCACGTATTGGGGCGCGATCGCACTCGTGCTGATTTAGTCATTCCCGAACCCTGGCGCGCAGTTTCCGGCGTTCACGCTGTTTTGCGCCAAATAGGGGATAATTACTGGATTTACGACGGTGACGGGCAGCGGCCGAGCACTAATGGCTTATTTGTCGATCGCACTCGCATCACTCCCAATGACGGTTATTGTCTGAAAAACGGCACAGAAATTAAAATCGGTCTCGATCCTCAAAATCAAGTTTTGCTGAGTTATTTTAATCCGCTGGCGAATCAGGTTGCTGCCCCTAGCAAGCAGTCAATTCTTCTTAAGAATCGGTCGGTTTTGTTGGGCCGCGATCCAAACGCTTCGCTGCAATTAGATGCGCCACTTGTTTCTAGACGCCACGCCACAATCGACCAAGACAGTCGCGGTAATTATATTTTGCGAGACCACAGCGTTAACGGGGTTTTTGTTAACGGTCAGCGAGTGACAAATTCTGTACAGTTGTCCGAGGGAGATGCAATTCGGATCGGCCCGTTTACTCTAACTTACCGCAGCGGTGAGTTGCAGATGCAAGACTCGGGCCATCAAATTCGTTTGGATGCTGACAGTCTGGTGATTCCGAAGCGTTTGGATAACATCACTTTGGCGATCGAACCGGGGCAGTTTGTGGCTTTAGTCGGCGGTAGCGGTGCGGGTAAATCTACTTTAATGCGGACGCTTTTAGGCATCGAAAAAACTACTAACGGCGCTGTGTTTCTCAATGGCGACAACCTACGCCAAAACTTCAATATTTACCGCAATCAAATCGGTTACGTGCCTCAAGATGATATTGTGCACGCAGATTTGACAGTTGAAGAAGTCTTGAGTTATGCAGCTAAATTGCGCTTACCTCCCGATACAGATGTCAAGCAGGTAGTCGCAAAAACTTTAGAAGATATTGAAATGACTCACCGCCGCAAGGCTTTGGTAAAACAGCTTAGCGGCGGACAGCGGAAGCGGGTCAGCATCGGAGTTGAACTGTTAGCAGATCCGAAACTTTTCTTTTTAGACGAACCGACTTCAGGACTCGATCCGGGTTTGGATAAGAAGATGATGCAACTGCTGCGAAAGTTGGCAAATCAAGGCCGGACGGTGATTCTGGTGACTCACGCGACGGCAAATATCACGATGTGCGATCGTATTGTTTTTATGGGTCGCGGCGGACGCCTTTGTTACTTCGGCCCGCCTAGGGAAGCCCTCGATTTTTTCGATGTCAAAACTGGCGATTTTGCAGACATTTACAACGAATTAGAAACAGGAGAAACCAACGTTCAAAGCTGGGCAGAAAAGTTTAATAAATCTCCCTACTATCAGCGCTATATAGTCAACCACTTCAGCATCGGCAACCCCGGTGGAAAAACACCCTCTGCACCTTCTGTGCCAAAATCTGTATCTTTTGTCAAACAACTCGTTCTGCTAGCCCAGCGCTATTTTCAGCTTATTTCCCGCGACTTAGTTAACTTGAGTTTAGCTCTTTTGACAGCGCCGATTGGCATTAGTTTGCTGCGGCTGGCCGTCAGAGATAAAGACCCGTTAATTGGAGCGCCGGAGGCAACTTTAGCACCTTTAGCGCTCAGAGTTTTATTTGTATTTACCTGCGCGGCGATTTGGGTAGGACTGGCAACTTCTCTGCAAGAAATTGTTAAGGAATCTGCTATTTATCTGCGCGAACGTTTGGTCAACTTAGGATTGTTCGCTTATTTAGGTTCAAAAATTTTTATACTTTCTGGTTTGGCAGTATTGCAAACGCTGTTAATGGTAGGAGTTATTCTGATTGCTTTTAAATCCCCCGAACCGAGTTTTATCTCCTGGCCAGTGGGAGCAAGTATTACCACATTCCTAACTTTAATGAGCTGCTTAAGCCTTGGATTAGTCGTTTCCGCGATTGTTAAAAATAGCTCTCAAGCTAATAGCGCTTTGCCTCTCTTATTGCTGCCTCAGATTATTTTTTCGGGAGTTTTGTTTAAGATGGAAGGTGCGGCGAGCACATTTTCTTGGCTGATGTTAAGCCGCTGGTCTGTGGGTGCTTACGGCTCTTTAGTTAATGTGAATGGGATGGTTCCCGCGCCTACCACATTACCGGACGGGAGTACGCTTCCTCAGCCGTTTGAGCCTACTCCTGTTTACGATCCAACTTGGGAGAATTTGAGTTTAAATTGGGGTATTTTGTGCGTCCATATTTTCGTTTATTTGATGTTGACTCTGTGGTTGCAGAAGCGGAAGGATATTTTATAATTAAAATTACGCACTTTTAACTCACAGTTCATTATCAAATCAGATGGGGGGAGGAATAAATGTTAGTTAAAACCAACGCATTAGTAGAAATCGCTGCATCGCCTGAAGTAGTCTTTGATTTTGTTACCTCCCTGTCAAATCTACCCAAAGTCTTTCGCGGATATGGCCCAATTCCAGCAATTATTAAAGCTGAAATGGCAGATGGAGGAGAGATGCGTGAAGGCGGCGTGCGGCGGATAGAAAATTCCGACACTTCGGTGATTGATGAAGAAATCATTACTTTCAAAAAACCAGAAAGACAAACCTACCGACTGGTTAGAGGGTTTAAGTTTCCGATTTCTCTACTCATTGAGTCGGGTGGCGGAGATTGGAATTTCACTGCTACAGCAAAGGGAACTCGGATTGATTGGGAGTTTTATTTTATGCTGACTTCTCCGGTATTCTATCCGCTTGGGTTGTTGCTAGTTCAGGTTTTTATGCAAAAAGCTATGCAGCAGTGTTTAGATAATATTCAAGAATATTTGGCTAACCCAAGCGAAGAGATTGTATGAATTATTGGCTAATGAAGTCGGAACCAGATGTTTATAGCATTGCGAATTTGAAGCACGATCGCACTTCCATTTGGGATGGTGTTCGCAACTATCAAGCGCGCAATTTTATGCGAGAAATGAGTCGGGGAGATTTAGTATTTTTTTACCATTCTAATACTCAAATACCGGGAATTGTCGGCTTAGTGCGCGTCGTTGAAACTGGAATTGCTGACCCAAGCCAGTTCGATATGAATAGCGAATATTATGATCCTAAATCGCAGTTAAATGCTCCTCGCTGGCAAACTGTGAAAGTGGAGTTTGTTGAGGAGTTTCCTAAGTTAATATCTTTGGATGAACTGAAAAAAAAGTTTAGTGCTGATGAAATTTTGCTGGTGAGAAAAGGCAATCGGTTATCGGTGATGCCGGTGTCTGAAGGTGCTGCTGAGAAGATTTTGAAGATGAGATAACTATAGCTAAGTAGGGTGCGTCAGCTACTTTTATTTGCGCCACAAGCCCATAATTTTAGAACTGACGCACCGGGTAAAAATCGGTGCGTCAGCATGATACTTTTCGTGCTAATTGTGAATTTCAAGGCTGACGCCGCCTACTGCTGGGGATTGGGGCGGTCAAATTTTCAATCTCCTAAAGACCGGCCGCACAAACAGCCGCACCAATTAACCCTACATTGGGATTCAAAACCAATCGAACAGGCATCATTTCTAACAGCGAATCCATCCGACCTTTGTGCGTAAACGCTCGCATAAAACCCCCTTCTAGAATCAGCGGCATAATCTTAGCAGCAATGCCGCCAGCTACGTACAAACCGCCGTAAGGTAACAGTGTCAGAGCCAAATTTCCGGCCACCGCACCGTAAGCTTCTACAAACATTTGCATTGTTTGTTCCGAAAGCCGATCGCACTTTTTGAGTGCCGCCTGTGCAATTGTCGCCCCCGGATCGACACTCTTCTCGCTTTTACCGATTTCTGACTCCCATTTTTTGATAACTTCCCCTATCTCCGGCGATTCAGGAGCAAACTTTCTGTCCCGCAAAAACTGGTAAATTGAAACAATCCCTTGTCCCGAAACTACACGCTCGATCGATATTCGGGAAATGTCGTGTTTTGCTAACAAATATTTCAGCAATTGAAACTCCAACTCCGAACGAGGAGCAAAGTCACCGTGCCCCCCTTCCGAAGAAAAAACCCTGATGCCATTTGCCTCGGGAATTCCAAAACAATTTCCCAAACCAGTACCCGCACCAATCACAGCAATTGGGTCGTATTGGCGGGGTTTTCCAACTTGCAAAGTGTGCAAATCTTTATCGTCCAAAGCCCACACGCCGTAGCCAACCGCGACAAAATCATTAATTAAACTAACGTGTGATATTCCTAATTCCTGTTCCAGACGCTTCGCATCCAGCATCCAAGGCAAATTCGTCAGTTTGGCAGTGTTGTTAACCACCGGGCCTGCGATCGCAAAACAAGCTTTTTCAGGCAATGGCGCCAAATCCAATTTCGTAGCAGCTTCCCTCAAAAACTGCTGCACCATCGGCACTAAATCGGGAAACTCCCCGCTCGGATAGCGAAACTCGTAAAGAGCGTTCATTTCACCGTTAACAGTCCTTTCCACTAACCGCAAAATTGTCTTAGTTCCGCCAATATCGCCCGCTAATAATAATGCCATAAATCTCCTATTTAATTAGTAGTTGTCTTGATTTTGTTGCCGAATAACCCACCTAGTTTATAGCAATGATAGGCAGATTGGTGAACTCTTTTTTTAAACGAACCGCAGAGGTGCTCTTGACGCAGAGAAAGAGAACAGACAGAGAAAGAGAGATTCTCTTGAGGGCTTGAATTTGCGATATTACCAACTGATTGATAACACTACTAATTTAAACACCCACAGTATTAATTGCCAACCAAGCCCGCAGCACCTCAGCCACAGTCCAAGCTTGAGCCGTGCAGCCCCGAGGCGAGTGAGGGGCGTCGCCCTCAAAAATTTCGCCCAGACTGCCAACTCCGCCGCCCCTTATATGATGTGCCATCGGTTCGAGGAATTCGCGAGCTTGTCCTGGGTTTTTGTATACGTGTAAGTGCGCCAAGACAAATGGGCCAATCAGCCAGCCCCAAACTGTGCCCTGGTGGTAGGCGCTGTCGCGCTGCAATTGGTCGCCTCCGTATGCGCCGCGATATTGCGGGTGCTGCGGCGAGAGGCTGCGGAGGCCGACAGAAGTTAGAAGCTGTTGAGCGCAGGCGTCCACCACGCCACGCTGCTGGATGGGCGTCAGTAACGGTGTATAGCGGGTTTCTTGGCGCATCCCCGCTGACAAGGAGTTGGCAGAGTGAGGAGGAATCGAGTCTAGGGGCAGGGAAACGGCGAATATCTGGTTGGGCCGCAGGGAGCTATCGTGTCCGTCGGGGCCGTCGAGAACGTCGTAACAGTAACCGGTTGAGGCGTTCCAGAAGCGAGGGAATCCGGCGGCTGTTCGATCGCCCAATTGCTGGTATTCATTGTGAGGCTTGCCCAGTTTTCGAGCAAAACTTGCCATAGCTTGTATAGCATTGTACCAAAGCGCGCTGAGTTCGATCGGCTTACCAATCCGGGGTGTCACCACCCACTCGCCGATTTTCGCATCCATCCAAGTCAGTTGCACGCCGGTTTCGCCCGCGTAGACTAAACCGTCATCGGGATCGACGCGGATGTTATACCGAGTAGCCTGCAAGTGCCAGTCAACAATCTCACATAACACCGGCCAGAGTTCGGTCAAAAGTTCGTCGTCTCCCGTGGCATCGATATAAGCGCGAATTGCCTCAAAGTACCACAGCGTGGCGTCTGCGGTGTTGTATTCCGGTTCGCCGCCCGCATCCGGGAAGCGGTTCGGCAGCATCCCCCGATCGACATACCGCGCAAATGTCCGCAAAATCGATCGCGCAATTTCCCATCGCCCGGTACAGATTGTGAGGCCGGGTAGGGCGATCGTCGTGTCGCGCCCCCAGTCGCTGAACCAGGGATATCCGGCGATGATCGTTTTGCCTTGGGGTTCCTCCGGTAGAGGGCGGCTGACGATAAATTGGTCGGCGGCGAGCACTAAGGTATTGATCCAGTCGGGAGATTCGCTCACTTTTGACCAGTTGTGCAGCAGTTGTTGGTCATAAGTGTGACGCCATTCTAAAGCTGTACCGCCGTTGAGTTCGGGATTTTTCTCGGTGCTAGCTATCAATGTGAGAGAACTTCCCGGTGCGATCGTCATGTGAAAAGTCGCCGCGTGCAAGTGATCCTCGCAGTAATCCAATCCGCGCCGCTTTTCTGCTGCCAAGTCAAATCCGTAGTACCAATTGTATAAGGGCGCAGAGACTCGGAATGTAGCTTCTGGTGCGGCATCTGTCAGCAGGTACAGCGGCGCCGCCTTGGGAAATGCAGTCACGCAAACCCCACGTTCCAAGGTTTGTAGGCTCATGTGCCAGTCGCAGGCGCTCGTCGTGTGGTGGTAGTCGCGGTAGTTGACTAGGGCTTTGACAGCGAGGGCGATCGGTTGTGAGGCACGGTGCAAGCGGTATTGAATATATGTTGTGTTAGCACCTTGCTGCATCCAAATCCGCTTTTCCAGGATAGCGTCGCCGAGAGCAAACTTCCAAACAGGCGTCGTGCCTTCGAGGTGAAAGCTTTCGATGTAGTTGTAGCCGTGGGGTTCGATCGCCGCGTCGGCCCAGCGGTTTGTATAAAGCGGATAGGCGCGATCGTCATACACAGCCGTCTCGTCCAGCTTGGCGAGCATCAAAGTGCGTCCCAGCGGGGGTTTGAGGGCGGCTACCAGCAGGCCGTGATAGCGGCGGGTGAGGAGATTTGCGATCGTCCCGCTAGCGTAACCGCCGATCCCGTTTGTGACCAACCACTCCCGAGACTCCGCCGAGTCGAGATTGCAGCAGATTTCCCGTCCAAAAGCCATAACCATAAAATCCACACTCTCGCTGATTTTTGACCTACCTTTAGGTAGATTTTCGACATGATATCAACCAGAAATATTAACGCTTCCAGACCGTTAATTTGGCGATCGCCCCCGTGCCGATTCCTGCTCTAATTTAGACATAACCAACCGCTAATTTTGCCCACTACACAATTTTAGCCTTTGATGCCTCTGTCTAAAGTTAGTTGTTTGTGATATTAAGTAATATTACCGTCTAAACAGGCGCTGAACGTTAAGGGCAAGCATTTGATAGCGCGTCGGGCGATCGAACTACCAACCTATTTTATAAGGAGAACAACTCAAAGTGAAGATAGGAGCAAATTACCTCGGCAACAACCAATGTAAATTTACCGTTTGGGCGCCCACAATCAAACAAATAGCAGTCCAAATTGTTTCCCCAACAAAACGCCTGATACCGATGCAACAATCCGCAGAAGGTTATTGGGAAACCACAGCTACAGACATCGAACCAGGAACCCTTTACACCTACCAAATCGAAGGAAAAACCGACCGACCAGACCCAGCCTCAAAATATCAACCCCAAGGCGTACACGCTCCGTCGCAAGTAATAGATGAAAATATTTTTACTTGGACTGACACAAATTGGCAAGGCGTGCCGCTAGCCGAAATGATTATTTACGAACTGCACGTCGGCACATTCACCCAAGCCGGAACATTTGAAGCAATAATTCCCCAGCTAAAACAACTTAAAGAATTGGGAATCAATGCCATCGAAATAATGCCAGTAGCCCAATTCCCCGGCGAGCGAAACTGGGGATATGACGGCGTATATCCCTACGCCGTTCAAAACTCCTACGGCGGCCCCGAAGGCTTCAAAACACTCGTCAACGCCTGCCACGAACACGGCATTTCAGTAATTCTTGATGTAGTTTTCAACCACCTCGGCCCCGAAGGAAACTACCTCCGTGACTTCGGCCCTTACTTTACATCAAAATACGGCTCAGTTTGGGGAGATCCCCTCAACTTCGACGATGCCTACAGCGACGGCGTGCGTAACTACTTTATTGAAAACGCCCTTTACTGGTTTCGAGACTATCACATCGACGCCCTGAGATTAGATGCAATTCAAGCAATATTTGAAGTAAGTGCAAGACCGCTTTTACAAGAACTATCCGATGCCACAGCCGATATTTCCCAAGAACTAGGACGGCAACTTTACTTAATAGCCGAAAGTGACTTAAATGATGTCCGCACTATACGTCCTAAAGAACAGGGGGGCTTCGGATTAGACGCCCAATGGTGCGATGATTTCCACCACGCACTGCACGCCTTGCTCACTGGAGAAGACGACCGATACTACCAAGATTTCGGCAAGTGCGAACACTTAGAAAAAGCCTTCAAAGAAAGCTTTGTTTACTCCGGCCAGTACGCCCCCCACAGAAAGCGGAGACACGGCAATTCTGTTAAGGATGAACCGGGTCATAAATTTCTGGTGTTTGCCCAAACCCACGACCAAATCGGCAACCGCATTTTGGGAGACAGACTCTCCAAATTAGTTGACTTGGAAGGATTGAAACTTGCAGCCGGCACAGTCTTAATTTCTCCCTACATTCCATTCTTTTTTATGGGAGAAGAGTATGGAGAAGAAGCACCGTTTTTTTACTTCATTTCCCACTCGGACGAAAACTTAATTGAAGCTGTCCGCAAAGACAAACAACAAGAATTTAAAATCTTTGAAGGTCGAGGCGAGTTTAATGACCCCCAGAGTCCTGAGACTTTCAATAAGTGTAAGTTAAACTGGGAAAAACAAACCGAAGGCAAACACAAAATCCTTTGGGAATGGCACCAACATTTGATTCAACTGCGGCGGACAATACCAGCCCTTAAAAAACTCGACAAAAACAGTCTAGAAGTGTCCAGCATTGAAGCCGAAAAAATATTATTTCTACGCCGATGGACAGATGACAGCCAGATATTCTGCATTCTAAACTTCAACAGGCAAGAGGTAGCTTTTACGGCTGCACTTCCCCAAGGCAACTGGAACAAAATTTTAGACTCTGCTGATGAAAAATGGATGGGTTCAGGTTCTAGCTTGCCTGACAAGATAAATTCAGAGCAAGAGTTGACTGTTAAACCCCAGAGTTTCGCACTCTACGAAATAATACAGAAATAGTAGGTTGGGCGGAGCGAAGCGTAGGGTTCGCTGCCGCTCAACCCAACAACTGATTTTAGATTGGCGATTTGAGATTTTAGATGGGAGCAAAAATCTCAAATCTCACTTAAATCTCAAATTGATGGGTTTGGGCGGAGTGAAACGGAGGGTTCGTTTTCCACTCAACCTACTATTTCTAATTTTAAACAACAAACCCAACCAACTAATTAATTAGGAGTAAAATTAAGATGAGAATTCCCACAACCACTTACCGGCTTCAATTTCATGCAGGTTTTAACTTTGAAGCCGCCAAACAAATCCTGAGCTATCTGGAAGATTTAGGAATTACCGACGTTTACGCTTCACCGATATTTAAAGCCAGAAAAGGCAGCTCTCACGGATACGATGTCGTTGACTCAAATCTGCTCAATCCCGAATTGGGAACATCAGAAAATTTTGAAGCCCTCACATACGAAATCAAGAAACGGAACATGGGATGGCTGCAAGATATTGTCCCAAACCACATGGCTTACGACACTCAAAACTTGCTGCTGTTAGACGTGTTGGAACACGGGCCGGATTCCGACTATTTCGATTACTTCGATATTGAATGGAATCACGCTTACGAACATCTCAGAGGTCGAGTTCTGGCTCCGCTGCTGGGCAATTTTTATGGAGAGTGTCTGGAAAATGGCGAGATTCAACTCAAATACAGCGAAAATGGGCTGAGCATCAATTATTATAGCTTACAATTGCCAGTAAGAATTGAATCTTATGCTAAATTTATCAGCCATAATTTGGGGCATTTAGCCAGGGAATTAGGCAGACGCCATCCAGATTTTATCAAGTTTTTGGGGATTCTTTATTTGATTAAAAATACACCTTCAGAAACTAAAGGTAAAACCCGATACGATCAGATAGCTTTTGTCAAAGGACTGCTCTGGGAACTCTACAATCAAAATCCCCTTGTACAGGAATTCATCGATGAAAATATCAAAGTTTTTAACGGAGAAAAGGGAAATGCCGAAAGCTTTAATTTGCTAGACGAATTGCTTTCCGAGCAGTTTTACCGTCTGGCTTTCTGGAAAGTGGGTGCCGAAGAAATTAACTACCGAAGGTTTTTTACAGTCAACGAACTTATTTCGGTAAAAGTTGAAGAGGTTAAAGTTTTTCACAAAAACCATGCTCTGATCTTCGACATGGTTGATGAGGGAAAGTTTACCGGATTGAGAATCGACCACATCGACGGACTGTACGACCCCACAGAATATTTGAAACGGCTCCGGGAGAAAACCGGAGACACTTACATTACTGTTGAAAAGATTCTGGAACACGAAGAAGATTTGCCGTCATATTGGCCGATTGAGGGAACTAGCGGCTACGACTTTTTGAATTACGTAAACGGCGTTTTTTGTCGGTGCGATCGCGAACAGCAATTTAGCGAAATATATCATAGATTTACTCGCTTGACCGTTCCCTACGAACAGTTGTTTTTAGATAAAAAAGGGCTGATTGTTGAGAAAAACTTGGCGGGAGATGTAGACAATCTAGCTCAACTTTTGAAGAATATCTCCGGTCAATCGAGACAGGGAAATGACTTTACTCGTCCCGGTTTAGAAAAAGCATTGGCGGCTGTTTTGACGATTTTTCCAGTCTACCGGACTTACATCAATCAAGATGGTTTGAGAGAGTCCGATCGCACTTATGTAAAATATGCGATCGCTCACGCGAAAGAACAAGTACCGCGACTTCTCAAGGAACTTAAATTTATCGAAACGGTGCTGTTGCTGGAAGAAGAAGAAACCCTAACAACCGAACAAAAAGAGCAGCGCCGGCACTTTGTAATGAAACTCCAGCAGTTGACAGGGCCTTTGATGGCCAAAGGCGTTGAAGACACGCTTTTATACGTCTACTATCGGCTTTTATCGCTCAACGAAGTGGGAGGAAACCCCAGTCAGTTCGGCGTGTCGCTGGTAGATTTTCACGAGTTCAACAAAAAGCAGCAAGTCGCTTGGCCGCACAAAATGAATGCTACAGCTACCCACGATACCAAACGCGGCGAAGATGTGCGAGCTCGAATTAACGTTTTGTCCGAAATTCCCGATGAATGGGAACAGCAAGTCAAGTCTTGGAGAGAGCTAAACTCTTCTAAGAAAGTCAACTTTGTGAATCGAATGGTTCCCAGTACTAACGACGAATACTTCTTGTACCAAACTATGATCGGCACTTTTCCCTTTGAGGGAATTGAAAACACTGATTATGTCGATCGCCTGAAAGATTATGCCATTAAAGCCGTCCGCGAAGCCAAAGTTTATACGGCTTGGCTGAGACCGGATAACGACTACGAAGCTGGTTTTATGACCTTTATCGATAGTGTTCTCGAACCTTCGGAACAAAATCAGTTTCTCAGCAAATTTATACCTTTCTGCAAAAAAGTAGCTAATTACGGAATTTTCAATTCTTTATCTCAAACGCTGCTGAAACTCGCTGCTCCGGGCGTTCCAGACATTTATCAAGGGACGGAATTCTGGGATTTAAGCCACGTCGATCCGGATAACCGCCGTCCCGTTGATTTTGACCGCAGAATCGAGGTTTTGCGGGAAATTAAAGAGCAAGCTCAGACGGATATTTTGCAACTGGTTGAAGATTTGATTGCGACGCGAGAAGACGCGAGAATTAAGTTATTTTTGACGACAAGAGTGCTAGAAGCCCGAAAAAAATACTTGCAAGTTTTTCAATCAGGCGATTATCTGCCCCTGCAAGCAGTTGGCACGTTTAAAGATAACGTTGTTGCCTTTGCCAGAAGCTTTGAAGATACTACAGTTATTGTCATTGCTCCCCGGTTTTTCACGGGAATTGTCAAACCGGAAGAATTGCCGATCGGCAAACAAGTCTGGAAAGATACTAATTTGAAATTATCCGAGCAAATGCCGTCGGTTTGGAAAGATGCAATTACAAATCAGGCGGTAGAAAGTAACGGTACGTTGGCAATTGGTGAAGCTCTGAGTTACTTTCCTGCAGCTCTGCTGATCGGTGAAAAATAGCAATGAAAAGCTGGAAAATTCAAGAATTTTCCGAGATTCCCAGGAGGGGGACTTGAGGCTCTCCCTCAATAATATATTCCTTCCCAGGCACAGCCTGGAAGTAAACTGATAGGGACAGGGCATTGCCGTGTCCCTTTTCAGAATTGATATTAAACCTGATTTGAAGCCAAAAAACCGATCGCGCCTACCAACCAAACAAAATTTATACAACAAAGACGGCAAATACAACACAACGTATACGGTTTGCCACAATACCCGAATGGATCGCACACCGTACATTGGGAAGAGTAAAGAAAAGCAAAGCAGTCAACAACTGTAGCGGTGCAAGCCTCACGGATGCAACCGTCCCCCAACAGGTTCGGTAAATACCCCTTCATCGCAAGGTCTACCGCCCGCAGTATAGAGATCAGCACCCTATCGAAGACTGTATTAAAGCAGGACTCACTACCCGTAAACCGCGAGGTAAAATCGCAGTCCTGAATAACCAGACTATCGCACAGATAAAACACCAAAATTTTGTAGAGATTGGAGCCGGAACACCCCTATGGGAAAAGTAGTTGGAATTGACTTAGGTACGACAAACTCCTGCGTCGCAGTTATGGAAGGCGGCAAACCCACCGTCATAGCCAACGCCGAAGGGGGTCGCACCACACCTTCTGTAGTAGCATATGCTAAAAATGGCGATCAACTTGTCGGACAAATCGCCAAGCGTCAAGCCGTGATGAACGCCGAAAACACCTTTTACTCAGTAAAACGGTTTATCGGGCGTCGGGTTGATGAAGTAGCCCATGAAACGACTGAAGTTTCCTACAAAGTCCTCAAAGTTGGCAACAGCCTTAAACTAGACTGTCCCGCCCGCGGCAAGCAATTTGCACCAGAAGAAATTTCTGCACAAGTTCTCCGCAAACTCGTAGAAGACGCCAGCAAATACCTCGGCGAAACAGTTACCCAAGCGGTAATTACTGTTCCCGCTTACTTCAACGACTCCCAGCGCCAAGCTACGAAAGACGCGGGAAAAATTGCCGGTATAGAAGTGCTGCGGATTATTAACGAACCTACAGCAGCAGCTTTAGCTTACGGGTTAGATAAAAAGAGCAACGAAACCATCCTCGTATTTGACTTAGGTGGCGGTACTTTCGACGTATCTATTCTCGAAGTAGGCGACGGCGTATTTGAAGTGCTAGCAACTTCTGGAGACACTCACCTAGGCGGTGACGACTTCGACAAAAAAATCGTCGATTACATTGCTAGCGAATTCCAAAGAGCCGAAGGCATTGACCTCCGCAAAGACAAACAAGCACTGCAACGCCTGACGGAAGCAGCAGAAAAAGCCAAGATTGAGCTTTCGAGCGTTACCCAAGCAGAAATCAACCTGCCGTTTATTACCGCGACTCAAGACGGGCCAAAACACTTGGACACGACTTTGACGCGGGGCAAGTTTGAAGAACTGTGCTCGGATTTGATCGATCGCTCTCGCATCCCGGTAGAAAACGCGATCCGCGACGCCAAATTAGACAAATCGGCAATTAATGAAGTCGTCTTAGTTGGTGGTTCGACGCGGATTCCTGCGGTGCAAGAACTGGTCAAAAAACTCCTCGGCAAAGACCCCAACCAAACGGTAAACCCGGATGAAGTGGTCGCAGTCGGTGCAGCAATTCAAGCCGGCGTACTCTCTGGCGAAGTCAAAGACATCTTGTTGCTCGACGTTACCCCGCTGTCTCTGGGCGTCGAAACCTTGGGTGGCGTGATGACCAAAATCATTCCCCGCAACACCACTATTCCTACCAAGAAGTCGGAAACTTTCTCGACTGCTGTAGACGGCCAAACAAACGTGGAAATTCACGTTTTGCAAGGCGAACGGGAAATGGCGAATGATAACAAGGATTTGGGAACCTTCCGCTTAGATGGAGTTCCACCAGCCCCCCGTGGCGTACCTCAAATTGAAGTTACTTTCGATATCGATGCTAACGGTATTTTGAATGTAGCTGCTAAGGATAAAGGTACTGGTAAGGAGCAATCGATTAGCATTACTGGTGCTTCTACTTTGCCCAGCAATGAAGTCGAGCGCATGGTGAAGGAAGCCGAATCGAATGCTTCTGCTGACAAGGAACGTCGCGAAAGGATCGATCGCAAAAACCAAGCTGATTCTCAAGCCTATCAAATCGAGAAGCAGTTGGCAGAATTGGGTGATAAAGTTCCCGCTGCTGACAAAACTAAGATTGAAGGGTTGCTCAAAGACTTGCGCGAGGCCATCACCAGTGAAGATGACGATCGGATCAAAACCTTGACAACAGAGTTGCAGCAAGCATTCTACGCTGTCAGCAGCAACCTGTACCAGCAAGCAGGCGGCCCAACTGATGGCCCTGGCGGCCCTGGCGGCCCTGGTGGCTATGGAGACGGCGGCCCCACTGGCGGCGGCGACGACGTGATTGACGCCGACTTCACAGAAGGCAAATAGAAGGCTAAACTAAAAGCCCGTAGCTAGAAGCAAGAAACCCGGTTTTGAACAGAAACCGGGTTTCTGTTCATTCAAAAACAAACAAAAGCCGATCGGCTAAAATTACTAAAAATCTTGCTTGAGGCATATAGACAAAACTAGAATATGCTTTAATAAATCTCATCAACTAGCAGTAATAGCGCAACCGAGAGTAATTAAATGTCACGTTCTCCTATACAAAATTCCTCCGCAAATACTCCCAGCCAATCTCATGTTGCATCCTTGCGCCGAATCCGCCGGATCAGCCATTTACTAGACAATGCAATTCCGATTCCTGGCACAAAATACCGCATTGGACTCGATCCAATATTAGGACTAATACCGGGCGGCGGCGATTTAATCAGTTCAATTTTTGCCGGCTATGTCGTCTTGAAGTCTGCTCAAATGGGAGTGCCGCGAGAGACTTTAGTACAAATGGCTGCTAACATCGTGTTTGATACATTTGCCGGTACTGTACCCGTTGCCGGAGACTTGTTGGATGTTACTTGGAAAGCTAATGTCAAAAATATAGAATTGCTGGACGCTCATTTAGGTTCCCCTGAACCTGGGAAAAAAGCCGATTGGCTATTTGTGGCGGGGCTGCTTTTGGGTTTGATGTTAATTGTCGGAGGCGTGATTTTCTTGAGCGTGATGCTTTTTGGGTGGCTATTTCAAGTAATTACAGGGCGTTAATCTTTGGTTTGATTCTGAAGATAAAGCACTCTCTTTGTGTCATATTAATAGCATATAATCGGGGAAACTATTCCTTAAAAAACCCTCTTTGAGGATGATTAATAGCAGGGAAAAAATCTGAGTTTAACTACCCGTAGGCTGCGTTGCTTTTTTTTATTCCTAAACAAAGAGCGATAATTTTACATATCCGTACATTACAAACAGGGCGAGTGGAAACAAGCCCAAGACTTTTTTGCTGCAATACTTGAGAAAAATAATATCAGTATCAGCTACCAAAAAACAGGGGGTGCGAGCAATCTTCAATACATACTAAAATGTGTCAGCGTTTTAAAGTTCAATCAACCCATATTAAGAAAAGTTCGGAACCTCTTACCAAGAAGAGATATGTGGCAGAAATCGGCTCTGTTGAGCAAAGTTTATTAAAGCACTTATGAGACATCAAAGACCAGACAGCATCTCACTTTTGAAACAACTGAGATGCTGTCTGGTCTTTGACCGAAATCGAGGTGAATCCCCACTCTTGTTATATCTCAAATGGGTTTTATAATAAAAAGTAAAGCGATCGCCCTTTGTTGAACTCAAAAAATATATCTTAAAAAGATTGACAAATATTACTTAATATGATATGAGCTATAAATTTTATTTTAAACTCGGTATTGACCCGATCGCCCTTGAGTCCGATATAGTGATATAATCCAGACTATAATATCAAATTGATATAAATGCTTGAATTATCAGCCCTTGGGCTGCTACAGTTGCAACCCCTCCACGGCTATCGGTTAAAGCAACAACTGGAGCTGTTTATGAGCAGTTGCATCAGCGTCAACTACGGAGCGATTTACCCGCTGCTGAAGCGCTTGGAAGAGCGAGGGGAGATTTCGGTAATAGCCGAAGAAGCCGGAGATGCGGGCTGTCCGCGCAAAATCTACGGAATTACCGCCAAAGGGCGCGAACTCTGGCGGCAAAAAATGCTCGAACACCCTCAAGAAAGCTGGGTTAACAGTGGTTCCCGGTTCCGAATTAAGTTTTTCTTTTTTGGTAACTTAGAACCCGAAGAACGGCTGAAGCTATTGGAACACCGCTTGCGAGCCTGTTACACCCGGCAAGACTACATCGAAAGCCTCAAAAGCGAATATCCACTAACCGACGACTATCAATTCGCCTCTGGCGATCGCTGCAAGTCAGTGCTGGCGTCAGAGATAGAGTGGTTAACCGAGCAACTAGCCAAGGAAAGAAGCGCGATCTCCGGAGTGCGTGACTCCCTCACCTTCGCTGAATCCGCCGACTCCAAGGAAAAACGCTTCCAACTCACCCATTCAGGTGAGTCATAAGAAGGATGTGTAATCATTCCTGCCATCGTAACTTTTGAGAAATAACAAGACGCTTTCCTAAAAAGAATCACTCCCTGGCTTTGCTAACTGCGATCGGAGTAAAGCCCTGCACATACCCCAACCTCATTAAAAAGGTACTTTCCCGATTCCATCCTGTTTAAAATCCCTTGTCCTTATTCCCCCATGTTTGAGGGGGCGCCGGAGAATCAAATATTCCGCCCAAGTCTCAGTAAGTCAGAAGTTAAAAAAAATCTAAGTGGTGCTGCCAATGAGTTATTCTAAATCCCCAGAATCCGTCGTTGAAGCTGAAGAGCAAAAATCTGCCAGACCGGAACTGCACCCAACCGATGCAGACAGCGATCGAGCGCAGGATTTGGTCCCCCTTGCCGATCGCCCCCAACCTGTTGCCACACCGGAACTTCACCCAACCGATGCAGACAGCGATCTACCGCAGGATTTTGCCCCCCTTGCCGATCGCCCCGAACCTGTTGCTAAACGACGATCGCGCTGGCCCCTAATTGCCGCGCTCGCGATCGCCACAGGCGCAGCAGGTTTCGGCTGGTACTCGTGGCAATCGGGTCATAATCGCGCACAGCAACCGGCAGCAGCAGCCCAACCCCCAGGCATACCAGTCAAGCTCGCAGCCGTACAAACCAGCTCAGTCCAAGATTCCTCGGAATTTGTCAGCAGCTTAGAAGCCAAGCGTTCGGTAGAAATCAAACCCGAAGTAGAAGGGCTAGTCACGGAGATTTTTGTCAAATCCGGGGACTTCATAAACAAAGGGCAAGCCATCGCCCGCATGAAAAGCGACAGCGCCCAAGCTGACTTGAGGCAATCCCAAGCCAACCTGATTCGCGCTCAATCCCATTTAGCCGAATTGCAAGCAGGAGCCAGGCCCGAAGAAATCGCCCAAGCTCAAGCCCAAGTCGCCCAAGCCCAAGCCAACCTCGCCCAACTGCGATCGGGCTCTCGGCCAGAAGAAATTGGTCAAGCCCAAGCCCGCGTTAGCCAAGCTGAAGCCGACCTCGCCGACGCCCAAACAGGTAGCCTCTTAGAAGACATCGCCCAAGCCAGAGCGCAAATAGAGGCAAGCACAGCCGAAGCAAAATTAGCCAGCCAGCAGCTTGCCAGATATCAGGCATTGGCAAAAGAAGGCGCAGAATCCGCCAACACCCTCGAACAATACACCCAAAAAGAAGGCACCGCCAAAGCCAATCTCCGAGAAGCTCAAAGGCGGTTCGAGCAGCGGCAAAAGAACAGACAAGCCGAGATCGAGCGCCGGACAGCAGCCTTGCAACAGCAGCGGCAAGCTTTGCGACAATTGCAAAACGGTTCGCGCCCAGAGGAAATAGCCAAAGCCGAAGCAGAAGTCGCACAAGCCAAGAGCAGATTGGCGCAGTTAGCCAACGGTACTCGCCAAGAACAGATCGATCAAGCCCAAGCGCAAGTTGCCGAGGCCGCCGCTCAAGTGCGCGGCTTTGAAGTACAACTGCAAGAAACTGCTGTCATCGCGCCCTTCGCGGGAGTCATCGGCGACATACCAGTGAAAGTAGGTGATTACTTGCAAAAAGGTAACGCCATTGCCACCTTGACAGAGAACCAATTGCTAGACTTGCGGTTATCAATTCCTTTGGAAAGGCAGCCTCAATTACGCTTAGGGCTGCCAGTACAAATGCTCGACGCTCAAGGTAAGGCGATCGCCCAAGGTCAAATCAGCTTTATCTCTCCCAACGTCAGCGCCAATTCCCAAACAATTTTAGCTAAAGCCACCTTTCCCAACCCCACCGGCGAACTGCTTAATCTCCAGTTTGTAAAAGCTAAAGTCATCTGGAAACAGAACCCCGGAATTTTAGTTCCAGTAACAGCAGTCACTCGCTTAGGTGGAGAAACTTTTGTCTTCACAGCTCAAAAGCCAGAACAGCCACAACCTGGAGCGCCACCTTTAATAGCACGGCAAAAGTCCGTGAAATTGGGAGCCATTGAGGGGAATAATTATCAAGTTATCGAAGGTTTGCAAGCAGGCGAAAAAATTGTTACCGCAGGCATCCTTAACCTCACAGACGGTGTTCCGATTATGGCTCAACAGCCAGAGGTACCAGAAGGGAAAAAGACCAAATTACCAGTGGGTAGCAAAAATTAATAACTGAATCAGGATGAACAAGATTTTCAAGATTTACAGGATTAAATAGAGGGTGACTAAAATTAATCCTGTTCATCCTTAAATCCTTAAATCCCGAACACCATTAGCAATTACTCATTAGCCATCCGCAACTACCCATTACCCAAATAATGTTTGCAGATTTCTTTATTAAACGACCTGTCTTTGCTAGCGTCTGCGCCTTTATTATTGTTTTGATAGGCGCAATCAGCATTCCCACATTGCCGATCGAACGCTTCCCCGACATCAGCCCCACCCAAATCAACGTCACAGCCAACTATAGCGGTGCGAATGCTGAAGTTGTCGAAAATGCGGTAACAAACATCCTAGAAAGGCAAATCAACGGCATTGAAGGACTGAAATATCTAACTTCCAGTAGCACCAACAGTGGAACTAGCACCATTACAGCCACCTTTGATACTTCCCGCAACAAAGATATCGCCGCCGTCGATGTGCAAAATCGAGTTGCAGTTGCTCAACCACAATTGCCAGATGTCGTACAACGCACAGGAGTTACAGTTACAAAACAATCTAACAGCCTGCTGCTGGCTATAGGATTATTCACCGAAAATAAAGAATACGATACCATATTTTTAAGCAACTACGCCGACCTCTATTTAGCAGATACTTTAAAGAGAGTAAAAGGCGTGGGCGACGTGCGGATTTTTGGGGAAAGACGCTATGCTATGCGCCTGTGGATCGACCCCAATAAATTAGCTGCTCGTAATCTAACAATGCAAGATGTAACAAGAGCAATTAATGAACAAAACTTGCAAGTTGGTGTAGGACGAATTGGCCAAGAACCAGCTCCAGAGGGGCAAATGTATCAGATTGATTTGAGTGCAGAAAGTCGTCTCAAAAGCCCTACAGAATTTGAAGACATAGTTATTAAAAGCGAAGCAAATGGCACTTTAATTAAGTTAAAAGATGTCGGAAGAGCAGAATTAGGAGCAGAAAATTATAACTCTTTCCTGCGATTCCGAGGTAATGACGCGGTGGGTTTAGGGATTTACCAATTGCCAGGAAGTAATGCTCTAAATGTTGCCCAGGCCGTCAGAGCAGAAATGGCAAAATTAGCTAAAAACTTCCCTCCCGGGGTGATACATAGAACCGCACTAGATACGACTCAATTTGTCCAAGAGTCAATGGCAGAAGTAGTCAAAACTCTGTTTGAAGCAGTCTTGCTAGTGGTGATAGTTATTTTTGTTTTCCTGCAAGATTGGCGCACTACGATTATTCCCACCCTCACAATTCCCATTTCCTTGATAGGGACATTTGCCTTTATCAAAGCTTTCGGGTTTACGATTAACAGTTTGTCTCTATTTGGTCTTACCTTAGCAACAGGTTTAGTGGTTGATGACGCTATCATCGTAGTCGAAAATATTGACCGTCTAGTCCGCCAAGGTATGAATGCCCGCCAAGCAGCTTCCGAGTCAATGCGGGAACTTTTTAGTGCTGTAATTGCCACTTCCTTAGTATTGATGGCCGTGTTCGTACCAGTGGCATTTTTCCCAGGGACAACGGGAGCACTCTATAAACAATTTGCCCTGACAATTGCTTTTTCCGTTCTGCTTTCTACCTTTATGGCGGTTACTCTTACTCCCTCACTTGCCGCTATATTACTGCGCCCAGGTAAGAAGTTTGGCGGCCCGTTGGGTTGGGTGTTTAACCGGATTAATATTTTTCTGGATTGGACGCAAAAGAAATATAGAGATTCCTTAATATTCTTAACACGATTTAAAACCATTGTTACCCTGTTGTTTATCGCTTCTCTGGGATTCACAGCTTGGCTTTATTTAGCAGTACCGACAGCATTTATCCCAGAGGAAGACCAGGGCTATTTTCTGACAATTATTCAAGGGCCTCAAGGCGTTTCGCTGCAATACACCCAGCAGGTGATGGACAAAGTTGAACAAGAAATCCTCAAAGTTCCTGAAGTTGTGGGGACTTTTTCTGTAGGTGGCTTTGGTTTTAGTGGTAACAGTTCCAACCAGGGGATTATATTTACTACACTTAAAGGCTGGGAAGAACGTCACGGAGAAGATCAAACTGTACAAGCGATTATTGGTAAGTTGCGGGGTAAGTTTTTCTCGATTCCCGAAGCGAGAATTTTCCCCGTGAATCCGCCTGCAATTCAAGGTTTAGGTCAATTTGGGGGTTTCCAATATCAATTGCAAGACCGCAAAGGTAACAGCGGTTTAAATGGCTTAGTCCAGACTATGGGCGGGATTTTAAAGCAGGCAAATCAGACACCGGGATTGCAAGCGGTATTTAGTACGTTTGCTGCGAATACGCCTCAATTAATTGTGGAGGTTGACCGCAATCGAGCTAAGGCTCTAGATATTCCCATTAATGATGTTTTCAGTACGCTACAAACGGCTCTGGGGGCTCAGTATGTGAATGATTTTAATCTCCAGCAGCGCAATTATCGGGTGTATGTTCAGGCGGATAAACAGTTTCGTGATAACCCTGAAGATATTGGGAAATTGTATGTGCGTTCTGGAAAGAATGAAATGATTTCTTTGAGCAATTTGGTGAAGATCACTCCGGTGGTGGGGGCGCAAAGTGTTAACCACTACAATTTATATAGGTCAATTGAAATTACTGGCACTCCGGCTCCGGGAGCGAGTTCTGGACAGGCGCTAAAATCGATGGAAAAGGTGTCGGCTGAAGTTTTGCCGTCGGGTTTTGGCTATGAATGGTCGGGGAGTTCTTTAGAAGAAATTGAGTCGGGCGGTCAAGCACCGATTATTTTCGGTTTGGGGCTGATTTTTGTATTTTTGGTGTTGGCGGCTCAGTACGAAAATTATGTCGATCCTTTCATTATTTTGCTATCGGTGCCTCTGGCGATTTTAGGTGCTCTTTTAGCTCAGTCGTTGCGGGGTTTGGCGAATGATGTTTATTGCCAGATTGGTTTGGTGATGTTGATTGGGTTGGCTAGTAAAAATGCGATTTTAATCGTGGAGTTTGCTAACCAGTTACGGGAGCAGGGATATTCAATTGCTAAGGCGGCAGTTGAGGCTTCTCAAGAGCGTTTACGACCGATTTTGATGACTTCTCTGGCTTTCGTTTTGGGTATTGCTCCTCTGGTTAACCCAGAAGGTGCGGGTGCAGCGAGCCGCCGATCGCTAGGGAATGCGATCGCGGGGGGGATGGTTGTTTCTACTGTCTTGAGTTTGTTTATGGTGCCGGTTCTGTATGTGGTGGTTGTCTCGGCTCGCGATCGCTTTAGGAAGCGCGATGGATTAGACAATCTACCCAATGATGGCACAATAATTTTGAATGGAAAAACGACGGCAGGCGAGGAGGTTGAACGCGATAAAGTATCGCCGTTTTAGTTGGTAATTAGTTCCTTTAACTATCCCGTTAGTGGCTCTTTCTTCAAAATAGCCGACTATCTGTGTTACCGACTTTTTGATTGTTGCGACGCTGTGCGGCCAATCTCGGAGAATATTTTTTGTGCAGGTAGCGATCGCCCGATCGCGCTCCATCGTGCAATAATAATATGACTTGCACAAAAACTCTATTAGTAGGTAAATCTTGCCTACCTTACCGCTACATATAGCGTCTCAACTGTCAACCCGTGCAAGTTCCAAATTAAACCGGCTGTTGCACTACACAATTTTTTCCTAATGGCTGAAGTCCCCCTAAATCCCGCAGAACTTGCAGAAGCCCTCAACGGCTTTACCGATATCAATTTCCAATTGCCAGACCCCGAAGACGAACAAATACCAGAGTTTGATTTTGAAAATCAGGTTGACAATGCCTGGAAAGTGTGCGATCGCTTCGACTTGCAAACCGACATTTGGCGGGGACGCATTCTCCGAACAGTCCGAGACAGAGAAAAAAAAGGCGGCGAAGGACGCGGCACAGGCTTTTTGAACTGGCTCAAAGAAAGAGAAATTGGCAAAAGTCAAGCCTATTCTTTGATAGAATTAGCTAATAGTGCCGATACTCTGATCCAGCAAGGAGATTTAGACCCAGATTCCATTAGAAACTTCAGCAAAAGAGCCTTTGTAGAAACCGCCAAAGCATCTCCCGAAGTCCAGCAAATGGTAACAGATGCAGCAGCAAATGGCGATCGCATCACCCGCCGCGAAGTCAAACAACTATCCGACGAATGGATGGCAATGAACTCAGATTTATTGCCAGAAGAAGTCAAAGAAAAAGCATCTACCGGTTCTCTCCCTTCCCGCTACCTCGCTCCTTTAGTCAAAGAAATGGAGAAACTCTCCCCATCTCACCAAAGCGAAATTCAAAAAGAAGTAGCAGAAAATCCCGACGTAGATACTGTCAAACAGCTAACATCCGACGCCAAGAACTTATCAAAATATCTCGACGCCGCTGCCCAAGTGCAAGCTCTCAATCAGTCTCATTTAGACATGGAAATGGCCTTAGAAGAATCTTTGCGAGTAGGCTGTTTGGGAACTACCGCCGACGTTGTAAAACAAGCCGCCCAGCTCGAACAAACCGTAGTCAAACTATACACGATTTGGAAGCGTTTAGGCAGTTTGGCAGATAGATTGTACGTGGATACAGGAGCAAGCACACCCAATTTGCGGTTGCTTTTGGGATGCTTGGACACTCTTTCGGGAGAAAAGATTGAAGTGGATTTCGGAGACGGAGAACGCTCTATTCGCTTGCAAATTTTTAGCGAATAGCTCAACCTTGACCGCAGATAAGCGCCAACATCCAGGCTCATTATCTGCGTCGAACCCTGTTCATCTGCGGTTAAAATTTCTGAGTTTTTTCCAAAGATAGCGGGGATGCAAATAACGCCGATATTTGGTAACTACTTCTTTCCCCAACAGCACTACGCTAATCCAAAAACAAACTTCCGCCCCAACAGCCAGAACGACAGATAAAGTAGTTTTTTGGGTAATGTCCAGCGGCAGGAATGGCACAACCAAAAAGATTGCCAGCCACGGCAAAAAAGATATGACAAATAAAAACAAACCGAGCTTTTGCATAGATACACATAATAATACAGCTTTGATATTCCCTTTATCTCTTAGTCCACTTGGAGTGAACTTCGTTTGTATAGTAGCGAGTTCAATCGCCGAGTGACTACAAATTCACATCTTGTACCAATGTCAGCAACAGGCAAGATGCCTGTTCCACAAATACTAAATGTTCTTGTGGAACAGGCATCTTGCCTGTTCTTGAGAATGGTTCCACAAATGACTACAAACTTAATTGCCAAGCATCTCCACCTCAATTCTTAATCCCCGTCGCCGCAATCCCTCTAATAAACTGCCGTTGACCGGCCAAAAACAGCAACACCACCGGCACAGTTCCAATTACCACCGCCGCCATCAACAACTGCCAACTGCTAGTAAACTGTTCCTGAAATTCCGCCAGAACCAACTGCACAGTCCGCAACTCCGGTCGCGTCGTAAACACCAGCGGCTTAAACAAATCGTTCCACTCCCCGATAAAAGTAAACAAAAACAGCGTCACCAAAGCAGGGCGGGCCAAAGGTAACATCACCTGCCACAAAACCTGCCAGCGGTTAGCCCCATCCAGCATTGCAGCCTCCTCCAACTCCACCGGAACAGTCATAAAATACTGACGCAGCAGAAAAATCCCAAAACCGTTAGCCGCCGTAGGCAAAATCAGCGCCCCGTAGGTATTCAGCAGATGGCCCCACTTCAAAACCATGAAAATGGGAATCACCAAAAGCTGAAACGGAATTACCAGCGTCGCCAAAACCCCCAAAACAATCGCCTGTCGCCCCCGAAACTTCAGCCTGGCCAAAGCATAACCGGCCAAAGCAGAAGTCACAACCTGAAAACCCGTCACTGCCAGCGCCACTAGAGTAGAATTAAGGAATGCCAACAAAAAATTGCCCCGTCGCCAAGCCTCCTGATAGTTCGCCAAAGTCAAGCCTGTGGCCTTGACACCAACACCAGATGGTGACAGCGAAACCAAAAATACAGCAGCCAGCGGCAGCAGCACCAGCGCAGCCCCCGCCAGCAACAAAATAAAACTCAGCAGTTCCAGCGATTGAGACCTGTCAAAGGATTTACCCATAAATTTGTGAATTAACCTAAAATAATAAGCCTGTGAGGTTCTACAACCCGATCGCCTCCCAGAGGATTCCCATACAACAACATAATATGTCGTAGAGGGAAAGAAGGAGTACCAAGCGAGAAAGTTGTGGTTAGGATATAATGTTACAGATAGAGTTGGTACTGTAAAACCCTTAAAGGTGGAGACATAGACCGTATTTCTATCATCTATTTCCGGGCACAAGATCGACTAACGACTAATTCAAGTAATTAGTAAATAGATAGCATTCTAGCGATAGTCTTTCTGGAGTGTTCGACGGCAAAAGTCCGGCCAACACGCTGAGGACGCCAGTTTTTCCCGGAACGTCAAAGAAAAGTTCTTTGTCGAAAGAATCCTCAGCTATAATCTCTGATTTAGATGGGGTGCGTTCAAAAAAGGTAAAGTGCACTGTCACTGACCCCCAATTTTAAAGGGGTTTCCAAACATCCCACAAGCTTATATGAGGAGAATACATATCTATGCCCCAGCTTGAGGCCAGCCCAACAATTGACTTTCAAACCGAAACTTACAAAGATGCTTACAGCCGCATCAACGCCATTGTGATAGAAGGCGAACAAGAAGCTCACGACAATTACCTGACACTGGCCGAACTGTTGGCGGACAAAAAAGCAGAGTTAGTTGGCTTGTCCAAGATGGAGAACCGCCACATGAAAGGCTTCCAAGCTTGTGGCCGGAATCTTAAAGTCACGCCCGACATGGCATTTGCCAAAGAGTTCTTTTCGGAACTGCACAAAAACTTCCAGACGGCAGCGGCCCAAGGTCAGATTGTAACTTGCTTGTTGATTCAATCGCTAATTATCGAGTGTTTTGCGATCGCAGCTTACAACATCTACATCCCCGTCGCCGATGACTTTGCTCGCAAAATCACCGAAGGCGTCGTCAAAGAAGAATACAGCCACCTCAACTTTGGGGAAGTCTGGCTGCAAGCTCACTTTGAGGAATCCAAAGCTGAACTAGAAGCCGCCAACCGCCAAAACCTGCCCATCATCTGGAAACTGCTAAACGCTGTCGCAGACGATGCCCGCGTCTTGGGAATGGAAAAAGACGCTTTAATCGAAGACTTTATGATTGCCTACGGCGAAGCTCTAGGCAACATAGGCTTTAACAACCGCGATATCATGCGGATGTCAGCACAAGGCCTCGCAGCCTAGTTAATTCGGAAATAAGGAATGGGAAAAAATTTAAAAATTTAAAAATAAAAATGGGATAACTCATTTTAAAATATAAATTTTTAATCTTCCCATCTTCCATCTTCCATCTTTCATCTTCCACCTTCCATCTTCCTTCATTTGACAACTTAATGTTTGGTCTAATCGGTCACTTAACCAGCTTAGAACACGCCCAATCAGTAGCTAACGAGCTGGGCTATCCAGAATATGCCGATCAAGGTCTCGATTTTTGGTGCAGCGCACCGCCCCAAATAGTTGATCATATCACGGTAACAAGCATCACTGGACAAAAAATAGAAGGCCACTATGTGGAGTCCTGTTTTCTGCCAGAAATGCTCGCCACTCGCCGGATTAAAGCAGCCACTCGCAAAATCCTTAATGCGATGGCACACGCTCAAAAACACGGGATTAACATCACTGCTTTAGGCGGCTTTTCTTCGATCATTTTTGAGACTTTCAACTTGCAGCAAATTAAGCAAATTCGCAATCTCAAGTTGGAGTTCGAGCGCTTCACCACTGGTAACACTCACACGGCTTATATCCTCTGCCGCCAAGTAGAAGAAGCAGCCCCCAAATTGGGGATTGAACTTTCAAAAGCCACTGTAGCCGTTTGCGGTGCTACTGGCGATATTGGCAGTGCTGTCTGTCGCTGGCTGAATGTTAAAACAAATGTAGCAGAATTGTTGCTCATTGCCCGCGACAAAGAACGATTGCAAGATTTGCAATCAGAATTGGGGCGAGGCAAAATCATGGATTTGGAAGAAGCCCTGCCCCAAGCGGATATTGTAGTGTGGGTAGCCAGTATGCCAAAGGGAGTAGAAATTGACCCTAAGACATTGAAGCAACCCTGTTTATTGATTGACGGTGGCTATCCGAAAAATTTGGCAACTCAGGTTCAGCATCCCGGAATTTACGTACTAAATGGCGGGATTGTGGAGCATTCCCTCGATATTGAGTGGAAAATTATGAAGATTGTCAATATGGATGTACCGGGCCGACAGTTGTTTGCGTGTTTTGCCGAATCAATGCTGCTGGAATTTGAAAAATTGTATACCAATTTTTCTTGGGGCCGGAATCAAATTACGGTGGAAAAGATGGAGCAAATCGGTCTTATTTCTGTCAAACACGGTTTCCGACCTTTATTAATGTCAGTTTGATGTTAAGAGTCAACAGTTAAATTGGAAATTTTAACTGTTGACTCTTTCGTTGGCATCGGAATAATATGTTTCGGAGTGCAGCGCGAGCTTCCGGATAGCTATATGATAATTATGATGTGACCAAATTTGATATCATACAAAATTTAAAACCCAAAGTTGGCAATTTTTCCGTCTTTTTTACTATCCCCATACAGGGTAGGATCGGAAAATAGTCGATCGACAAAACCTCAAAACCTTATAGAAATTATCAGCGTGGCAAACCCCGACCGCAAACCACTACTCCTAGATTTTGAAAAGCCGCTGGCGGAACTAGAAACCCGAATTCACCAGATCCGCGAACTCGCCGAAGAAAACAGCGTCGATGTTACCGACGAAATTCGCAAACTCGAAGCTCGCTCGACACAACTGCGACAAGAGATTTTCAGCAGCTTGTCCCCCATGCAGCGGCTGCAACTCGCCCGTCACCCGCGCCGCCCCAGCACCCTCGATTACATTCAGGCAATTAGCGACGAGTGGATCGAGCTTCACGGCGATCGGCGCGGCGGAGACGACCCGGCCCTCGTCGGCGGAATTGCCCGCATAGACGGGCGTCCCACAGTCATCATCGGCCATCAAAAAGGCCGTGACACTAAAGACAATATCGCCCGCAACTTCGGCATGGCTGCTCCCGGCGGCTACCGCAAAGCCCTGCGGTTGATGGAACACGCCGATCGCTTCGGAATGCCAATTTTCACGTTTATCGACACTCCCGGAGCTTGGGCGGGCTTAGAAGCAGAACAGCTCGGACAGGGAGAGGCGATCGCCTGCAACCTCCGAGAAATGTTTCGCCTCGACGTTCCCATTATTTGCACAGTCATCGGCGAAGGCGGTTCCGGCGGCGCATTGGGTATCGGTGTCGGCGAGCGGCTGTTGATGCTGGAACATTCTGTCTACACCGTCGCCACCCCCGAAGCTTGTGCGGCCATCCTCTGGAAAGACTCTGGCAAAGCTAGTTTGGCTGCAGAAGCCCTCAAAATCACCTCCTGGGATTTGAAAAACCTCGGCATTCTCGATCAAATAGTACCCGAGCCGATCGGTGGCGCTCACTCGAATCCCCTCAAAGCCGCTTCCATGCTCAAACAAGCTTTGTTGGAAAACTTAGCAGAACTCACACAGCTTACGGCTCAGCAGCGACGCGAGCTTCGATATCAAAAGTTTCGCCATATCGGTGTGTTCAGTGAAATTTCTGCTTGAGCCGATCAATTCAGAGTTATCAGTTATGTAGTGAACAATCTCTTAACTTCCAACTCATAACTGATAACTCACTATTCTGCGGATCTGTCAGCAGTGTTATAATTTCTCAGGTGACACGGCTTAACAGTTCTTAATGTTCATCTCATAATTAACTGTTATCACCCGCAGCAGACAGTTGTCTAATTTGCCTCAGAAGGCTGCAACGCTGTAGGGAGTTGCCGAGCGAAAGTATTAGGACACTGAATGAACCATCCAACAACAAAGCAGGCTCTGATAACGGGAGCCAGCAGCGGTATTGGCAAAGCGACGGCTCTAGCGTTCGCCGCCGAGGGCATAAATCTGGCATTAGTTAGCCGAGAGTCGGAAAACTTAGAAGCCGTTGCCGCAGCAGCCCGAGAAGTCGGAGTGAAAGCAGAAGCTTATCCCTTAGACTTAGCCAAAATTGAGCAAGTGCAAAGCAGCATCAGCGCGATCGCATCTCAATTGGGTTCCGTAGATATCCTGGTCAACAGCGCTGGCATGGGCTACACCGGCTCTTTAACGGAAACGCCGCTAGCCGAGTGGCAGAGCGTTCTAGACCTCAATCTGACTAGCGTTTGGCAGTGCATTTTAGGAGTTTTGCCCTCCATGCGCGATCGCGGATCGGGAATCATCATCAACGTTTCCTCGATCGCGGGCAGCCAAACCTTCCCCAACTGGGGAGCCTACTGCGTCAGCAAATTCGGTCTCATGGCTTTGTCTAAAACCTTAGCCGCCGAAGAACGGGCTCGCGGAATTCGCGTAACAGCAATCTGTCCGGGTTCTGTCAATACTCCCATGTGGGACACAGACACCGTGCACGCCGACTTCGATCGCACCGCCATGTTAACCCCAGAAATCGTCGCCCAATCAATTCTGCACGCAGTTCAGTTGCCAGCAAGTGCAGTAATTGAAGAAATCACGCTCATGTCCAACGCAGGAGTTTTGTGAACTTGAGATTTTAGACTGCTGGATTTTTCTCGAATTCAACAATCTTTGAATCTCTAGCTATATCCCCCAATCGAAAATCGAAATATCGATTCACCCTCACACCAAATTGTTATGACAATTGCATCTTCCGCCGATTCCAATGGCTCGAACTCACTCTCGACTGACAGCATGAAACTGTTACAAACCGCAGAAAACAACGCCCCGCGCATCCCAACCCGACCCGATCGCAATTCCTCGAACGGTCAAGAATCCAGCGTGCCCAAACCCTCAGAAGTAGGCCAAGAAGAAATGATGGAGGCCGTTCGCACAATACTGCTGGGAGTAGGAGAAGACCCCGAACGCGAAGGATTGCTCAAAACCCCGAAGCGGGTAGCAGAAGCAATGCGGTTTCTCACCAGTGGCTACAGTCAATCCCTCGAAGAACTCCTCAACGGCGCTATCTTTGACGAAGGTCACAACGAAATGGTACTGGTGCGAGACATCAGCGTATTCAGTATGTGCGAACACCATATGCTGCCGTTTATGGGCCGAGTTCACATTGCTTACATTCCTAACCAAAAAGTAGTGGGATTGAGCAAATTAGCCCGAATTTCCGAGATGTACAGCCGCCGGTTGCAGGTGCAAGAACGTTTGACGCGCCAAATTGCCGAAGCAGTTCAGACAATATTGGAACCGAAGGGAGTAGCTGTAGTAATGGAAGCCAGCCATATGTGCATGACGATGCGGGGCGTGCAAAAACCCGGTGCTTGGACGGTTACGAGTGCAATGTTGGGCGTCTTTCAAGATGAACAGAAAACTCGCGAAGAATTCCTGAATTTGATCCGCCACCAACCAGCATTCTTTTAATCATTAGTCATTAATCATTAGTCATTAGTCATTAGTCATCAGCCAATCACTTTTTGGCTGGTGGCTAGCAATCAAGTAATTTGGTCACTAGCCCCCAGATTCATCCGCAGTCGCAATTCCATAATCTAAAATCTAAAATCTAAAATCTAAAATCAGATGACGATCGACTAATAAACCCATAAAATAGACGGGTGACTCATGACTTGTGACTAAATGAATCCTATTAAATTCGGTACAGATGGCTGGCGCGGCATCATTGCTGACGATTTTACCTTCGATCGCGTAGCGTTAGTCGCTCCCTTAGCGGCACAAGTTCTCGCACAAACCGGCGGCAGCGATGGCAGCAGCGGTACCGTAATTGTCGGTTACGACCGACGGTTTCTGGCTGAAGAATTTGCCAAAACAGCGGCTGTTGCCGTCCAAAACGCAGGATTTGACGTGCTGCTTAGCGAATCCTACGCCCCTACTCCAGCTTTCAGTTTAGCTGCCAAACAATTAAATGCTTTGGGTGCGATCGTCCTGACAGCCAGCCACAATCCCGGCGCATATTTAGGGTTAAAAGTCAAGGGGGGATTTGGCGGCTCAGTTTCGCCGGAAGTTACTCAACAGATAGAAGCAAAACTCGACAATCCGGCGGCACTTTCAGCAACTCCCGGGAAATTGGAGAATTTTAATCCTTGGCCGGCTTACTGCAAAACATTGCGGGAAATGGTAGATATTGAGGCGATTAAAGAAGCGATCGCCAGCGGCAAAATTACAGTTTTTGTAGATGTAATGCACGGTGCCGCAGCCGGAGGATTAGCTCAAATTTTAGAAGAAACAGTGCACGAAGTCAACAGCGATCGAGATCCGCTGTTCGGTGGCGGTGCACCGGAACCTTTGCCGCGCTACCTGTCGCAGTTATTTCGGGTGATGCGTACTCACCAGCGAAAAAGTTCTGGTTTGTCGATCGGATTTGTATTTGACGGAGATAGCGATCGAATTGCAGCCGTTGACTCTAGCGGCAACTTTCTCAGTTCACAAATCCTAGTTCCCATATTAATCGAACATTTAGCAAAACGCCGCGGCTTGACCGGGGAAGTCATCAAAACAGTCAGCGGTTCAGATATAATTCCCAAAATTGCCAAGCTGTACGACTTGCCTTTATTTGAAACGCCGATCGGTTACAAGTATATAGCCGATCGAATGTTAACCACCCAAGTCTTAGTCGGCGGCGAAGAATCGGGAGGAATTGGCTACGGTACGCACATCCCCGAACGAGATGCTTTGCTGTCAGCGCTGTACTTGTTAGAAGCAGTTGTCAAATCCGGGGAAGACTTAAGCGAGATTTACAGCCGACTCCAACAAGAAACAAGCTTTACTTCAGCTTATGACAGAATCGACTTGCACCTAGCAAACATGGAAGAAAGGTCGCGTTTGCTGGGACTGCTGGAAAATCAACCTCTCACAGAAATCGCCTGCAAAGCAGTTGTAGATTGCAACAAAGTTGACGGATATAAATTCCGCTTAGCTGACGGAAGTTGGCTGTTAATTCGCTTTAGCGGAACCGAACCTGTGTTGCGGCTGTATTCAGAAGCGGCGACATTGAAAGAAGTTATGCAAAACTTAAACTGGGCGAAAAAGTGGGCGCATAATTAATCGGAGTTTTCAACCGCAGATAAACGCAGATAAAAATAGCTCAAATACTATCAGCGTTAAGCAGTGTTCATCCGCCGATATCTGCGGTCAAAAAATCCCATTATTTCCCAGCCTACAAGTAACAGACTCCCAACCAACCAGAAACCATATAACTTATTTGCGATCGTGCGACGTTTTTTTGTTAATATCAATCCGTAAGTTTTAATTGAAATAATGACCGATCGCAAATTGCTAGTTGTAGCTACGGGCAATCCGGGTAAACTCAAGGAAATGCAAGTTTATCTGCAGGATTTGGGATGGGAATTGGAACTAAAACCGGAAGAGTTGGAAATCGAGGAAACAGGCGAAACTTTTATTGCTAATGCTTGCTTGAAGGCATCTGAAGTGGCAAAAGCAACGGGCAAATGGTCGATCGCCGATGATTCTGGTTTAATGGTAGACGCACTCGACGGCCAACCTGGGATTTACTCCGCACGCTACGGCAAAACCGATGCTGACAGGATATCTCGACTTCTCAAAGAATTGGGAAGCGAACACAACCGGGAAGCACAATTTGTTTGCGCGATCACGATCGCCCGTCCCGACGGTACAATTGCCTTGCAAGTAGAAGGAATTTGCCGGGGCGAAATCCTGGAGACTCCTCGCGGTACGGGAGGTTTCGGATACGATCCCATTTTCTACGTACCCGCACAGCAACAGACTTTTGCCGAAATGACACCGGATATCAAGCGATCGCACTCTCACCGCGGCCGAGCATTCCAGGCTTTATTACCAAAAATGGCTAATATTGTCAACCCGTAATGCGGAAAAAAGCCAAAACATGGGGTAACTGTGGCATTGGATATTGACACTTAGGTATCAAAACTAAACAGGAAAGAGGTTTTTCGTTGGCAATGACCAGTTACCGATGACCAATTACCAATGCCCTGTTTGGCCAATGCCCAATGCCCCAGTATCTTAGATTGCCTCCAAGTTCTTTTCCCCAGTCCGAATCCGAATAATTTGTTCTACAGGAGAGATGAAAATCTTGCCGTCGCCAATCTCGCCCGTGCGGGAAGCCGCGATAATTTTATCAACCACCATGTCAACCTGATCGTTTTCCACAACAATCTCGACTTTGAGCTTTTGCAAAAACTCAACGGTGTACTCAGAACCGCGATAGCGTTCTGTCATGCCCTTCTGACGGCCAAAACCTCTAACTTCAGAAACAGTCATCCCCACAATACCAGCATTGACGAGTGCGATTTTCACTTCGTCTAGTTTAAAGGGGCGAATAATAGCTTCAACCTTTTTCAAGTTTCTCACTCCTAACAGTTAGTACCTTCGTTATATTACTTAATCGGCGTGACATCTTTTAATATCACGGCCAGCAGCAAGTATTTTGTCAAGTATATTACCCTATCTTGTACTCGCGATGAAATGCACGCCAACCTTTAACAATCTTCTCGGATTTTCCGGGCGAGCGGGTTCTCGGTTCCGGCTGATCGCGGTAGAGTTAAGAAGACTGCAGCAGCCGTCCCCCGCCGATCTGCTAAAACAGAAAAAGAACGCAGGAGACAGGAGTTTTCCGAGTTTCCGCTTTGCTATGTCAGATTTGCACGTATTGCTGAAAACTATAATTGCCAGAGGCGGTCAGTTAAACTATTCCTATGCACCCAGCCAGCCCTCCTCCTGACCGCAGCGGGCTTGATGCCCTACTGAGAAATCGCCCCTTCCTCGCCTTGTGGACGGGCCAGTTATTAGCCCAAGTGGCGGATAAAATCTTTTACGTATTGCTGATTATTCTACTAAAAACAGGCGACTACCTACCCTGGCCTGTTTCTTGGCAGCATTCGGGAAATTCTATGCTGTCAGCGGTGATGATCGCCTACACAGTGCCGGCGATCGTCTTTGGTTCCGCAGCCGGTATCGTCGTAGACCGCTTTTCCAAAAAGCAAATGCTGATCGCCTGCAATGTGATTCGAGCCGGGTTGATTGTAGCTTTGCCGTTTTTGCCCAAAGCTTTTGTGGTTTTGTTGACGATGACGTTTTTGATCTCTACCGTAACGCAATTTTTTGCTCCTGCAGAAGCGGCAGCCGTCCCCCTAGTCGTGGGGCGAGAGGGACTGATGTCAGCAAATGCTCTGTTCGCCTCGTCCACAATGGGCGGGATTATTATCGGGATGACGATCGGCGAACCGCTGTTTAGTTGGGTCAAACACAGCTTCGGATCAGCTTCTCAAGAGTTTTTGCTGGGCGGGTTGTACCTGATATCAGCAGGTTTGATCTATGCCATGCAGATCAAAGAAGGTCATGTCGGCAGCAGTGCCAAAAACGTCCATCCTTGGCAAGACCTCAAGGAAGGTTTGCGGTATGTGAAACACAATCACCTTGTCAGCAACGCGATGGTGCAGTTGACGATTTTGTATTCCGTGTTTGCGGCGCTTCAGGTGCTGGCGATCGCACTTTCAGGCAAAATAGGTCTCAAAGAAACTCAATTTGGCTTTTTGCTAGCTGCTGCAGGAGTCGGAATGGTCTTCGGCGCAGGCTTTTTGGGACACTGGGGCAGTCGGTTCCACCACAAACCTCTGCCGTTAATCGGTTTCTTGATGATGGGTTTTGTATTAGCAATGTTTGCCTTTACCCGACAGTTGTGGGTGGGATTCGGATTGAGTGCTCTGTTCGGTTTTGGTGCTTCGTTAATTAACGGGCCGATGCAGGCTCTGATTCAAGAAAAAACTCCAGAATCAATGCGGGGCAAGGTCTTTGGATTGGAAAACAATGCGATTAATATTGCTCTGAGCGTGCCTTTAGCGATTACCGGCCCGCTGACAGATGCTGTCAGCAAAGCCGTCCGATCGGATGACCTCGGCTTGCGGATCGTGTTACTGAGTTTGGGCTTTTTGGTCTCAGTGATGGGCATGGTAGCTTGGCGACATACCCGCAAAGTCTTGCAGGATGTTCTCTGAACTTTGGCAAGAAGGAAGAATGCAGACGTAAGGAAGAGGGAAGAAGAAGGAAAAGGGCTTTCTTTTCGCGATCGATCTCTAACATAGCAACCGCTCTGATGATTAGGACGTTCTTAATTGCTGAAACGATTGTTTTTCTTGTCGAATGCCGAATCACGAATGCTCTAAAAGGGTGATATCACGGTAAACCGGCATAGAAGCCGCGATTTGCTCTGTTTCTTTTCTTCCTCTGCTGTTCCACAATGTCTCGATCGGGCGAACCCTCTCCGATCGCGAAATCTTTCGTAAAATCTCACCACTTAAATTTTCATAGTTTCATTAATTAAGATTAAAGTAGTATAAAAGCTTTCATTAAAAATCATAATTAGTTTAAGGAAGGAAATTCTGTGCAACTAAAAACTAAAGTGACCATCAGACGTGCAACTGGTGGATTTGCTCTGATTGACAGCTTGATCCGCCACGGCGTCAAGCATATTTTTGGTTATCCAGGCGGCGCAATTCTGCCGCTTTACGACGAACTCTACCGCGCTGAAGAAACTGGCGCTATCAAACATATTCTGGTGCGCCACGAGCAAGGTGCTGCTCACGCGGCCGACGGGTACGCCCGCGCTACCGGACAAGTTGGGGTTTGTTTTGCTACTTCGGGCCCGGGCGCAACTAATTTAGTGACGGGGATTGCGACAGCCCACATGGATTCGATCCCGATGGTAATTATTACCGGTCAGGTTCCACGTCCGGCGATCGGCACTGATGCGTTTCAGGAAACAGATATTTACGGGATTACCCTGCCAATTGTCAAGCATTCCTATGTAGTGCGCGAGCCGGGAGATATGGCGCGAATTGTGGCTGAAGCTTTCCACATCGCGAGTACAGGGCGGCCCGGGCCGGTGTTGGTTGATGTGCCCAAGGATGTGGGTTTAGAAGAATTTGACTATCTGCCCGTGGAACCCGGATCGGTGAGAATTCCGGGCTATCGGCCGACGGTGAAGGGCAATCCCCGCCAGATTAATCAAGCGATTCATTTGCTGAAGGAAGCGAAGCGTCCTTTGCTTTATGTGGGGGGCGGGGCGATCGCCGCGGGGGCCCACGAGGAAATTAAGGAACTGGCCGAACTTTTCCAATTGCCGGTCACGACAACGCTGATGGGCAAAGGTTGCTTTGACGAAAACCATCCTTTGTCGGTGAAAATGCTGGGGATGCACGGCACTGCTTACGCTAATTTTGCCGTTACCGAGTGCGATTTGCTGATTGCTGTGGGGGCGAGGTTTGACGATCGCGTGACCGGGAAATTAGACGAGTTTGCCGCGCGCGCAAAGGTGATTCACATCGATATCGACCCGGCGGAAGTGGGCAAAAATCGCGGCCCTGATGTGCCGATTGTCGGAGATGTCCGCCATGTTTTGATCGATTTGCTGCGCCGCTGTCGGGAAACTGGAGTTTCGGGGAAGACCGGACAGACTGCGGAATGGCTGCACAGGATCGATCAGTGGAAACAGGACTATCCGTTAGTTGTGCCTCATTACCCCGACATTTTGTCTCCGCAACAGGTGATTTCTCAGTTGGCGACTCAAGCGCCGGATGCTTACTACACAACAGATGTCGGTCAACATCAAATGTGGTCCGCTCAATTCTTGAACAACGGGCCGCGCCGCTGGATTTCTAGCGCTGGTTTGGGCACGATGGGTTTCGGGCTGCCGGCGGCGATGGGCGCTAAAATGGCGCTGCCGCATGAGCAAGTGATTTGTATTGCTGGCGATGCTAGCGTGCAAATGAATATTCAAGAGCTGGGAACCTTAACACAATACGGCATTAATGTCAAGATTGTTATTGTAAATAACGGCTGGCAGGGAATGGTGCGGCAGTGGCAGCAGGCGTTCTACGGGGAGCGTTATTCGTCGTCGAATATGACTGTAGGGATGCCGGATTTTGTGATGCTGGCTGAAGCTTACGGGGTGAGAGGGATGCTGGTTTCGCGGCCGGAGGAACTCAAAGATGCGATCGCTCAAATGCTCGCCCATGACGGCCCGGTGCTGATGAACGTGAAGGTGACGAGGGACGAAAACTGCTATCCGATGGTAGTTCCAGGTAAGAGCAACGCTCAAATGGTTGGTTTGCCCGAACGCAGCAAGTTGCAATCTGCGGAGTTGGTTTATTGTCCGAGTTGCGGCGCGAAGAATGTTTCGAGCAATAAGTTTTGTCCTGAGTGCGGGACAAAAGTTTAACTAGGGACACGGCAATGCTTTGTTTGGCAGGGGTTTAAACCCCTGCCGATCTTTCGCGTTAAGCGGTTTTTCTGGTTAAGTTGACACGATGAAAGGCAATGCGATGTCCTTACCCGGATCTGCTGTTTCACATGGAACACCATGTCCGCTGGCATCGCATCGAGAGCTTTAATCTGTAATCTGCAAGCATATTTTATGAGCCAGTGTCTAAACCCGGATTGCCTATTCCAAAACCCGTCTGGCTCTACAAAATTCTGTCAAAAATGCGGGAATAAACTGCTATTGGGCGATCGCTACCGAGCCCAAAAAATTATTGGACAAGGGGGATTTGGGCGCACTTTTCTAGCTATTGACGAGTATAAACCCTCAAAACCTCCCTGCGTTATTAAACAATTTTACCCCCAATTTCAAGGCACTTCTAGTATCCAGAAAGCCACTGAGTTATTTGATCTTGAAGCAGTACGCCTAGAACACTTGGGTAAACATTCTCAAATTCCCGAATTATTAGCATATTTTAGTCAAGATGAACGGCAGTATTTAGTCCAAGAATTCATCGACGGTGAAAATTTAGCCCAAGCATTAAAATCTCAGGGATATTTTAGCGAAACCCAGATTCGCGACTTGCTTAATAATTTATTGCCAGTATTCGAGTTCATTCACTCCCGCCAAGTCATTCACCGGGATATCAAGCCAGACAATATTATTCTTAGGCAAGATGGGCAACTGGTTTTAGTTGACTTTGGAGCGGCGAAATATGCTACACAAAGTGTTTTATATGTAAGGGGGACGGTGATTGGAAGTGCTGGATATACGGCACCAGAACAAGCCAACGGCAAAGCTATTTATTCGAGTGATATTTATAGTTTGGGTGTCACTTGTCTGTGTCTGTTAACTCAAGTTGAACCGATTGATTTATTCGATGATAGCGAGTTTGAATGGGTGTGGCGAGAACACTTAAAAACATCTGTCAGTTCGGAACTGGGTCTGATTTTAGACAAAATGATCCAACCTGGTAGTAAGCGACGTTATCAATCTGCTACTGAAGTTTTGCAGGCTCTTGGTAGTCAATCACCTCAACCATCACCTCAACCATCGTCTCAACTACGACCTCAACCATCGCCTCAACCATTACCTCAACTACGACCTCAACCATCGCCTCAACCATTACCTCAACCATTACCTCAACCATTACCTCAACCATTACCTCAACTATCGCCTCAACCATCGCCTCAACCATCACCTCAAATACCTCCATCGGCACCAGACTCCCTTAAATCAGCGCGGGGTGTTGACTATACTCATCTGCGGGATTTATTGGTATCAGGGAAGTGGAAAGAGGCAGATGAGGAAACAGGAAAGGTAATGCTGAAAGCCGCTAAACGAGAGAAGGAAGGTTATCTTAGTAGGTACTCAATTGATATTTTTCCTTGCGATGATTTACGTACGATCGACCAACTTTGGGTAAAATATAGTCAGGGTAGTTTTGGCTTTAGCGTCCAGAAAAAAATCTGGTTAGAAGTTGGTGGTAAACTTGATTATGAGACTGAAAAAAAGCTAGGCGATCGCGTTGGTTGGCGAATTAGATGGGGAAGTAGATCGGGGTTGTGGTTAAGCTACAATGATTTAATCTTTAATCGGCAAGCATATCAAGGACACCTCCCAAGTGGTTGGTGGGTTACAACGAGTCTGGATAAATTTGGGGAGGGTTCTTCTCTCGCATCGAGAGTTGTAAGCTGTAATCTATAGCGATTTCAGCCTTTTTTCAAGTCTTTTTTATCGAACCTTATTTTTCCGAAATTTAGGGTGAGTTAGCGAAGTGTAACGCACCAATTATGTTAAAACATATACAGGTTAGATATGCGCTATTAAAATCTGTAGAAGACCTAAAACTTTTCAGAACTAGCGATCGCACCTTAGAAAATCATCCTCTATTTAAAGAATAGGACAAAGAGCAGATAAATGCTGATATTCTCGCTGAAGAAGTGGAGTTAGAAACAACAATAAGATGTAAATAAACTTTGTGGTTTACTCAAAATAGAAAAATTCGCGGGAGTAACAAATGAATCTTTATTTGGGAATAGATTTCGGCACCACGGGCGCCCGATCGACTGTCATAGACTCCCAGGGTAGAATACATTGTGAGACAGAATATACTTTTGCCAACAACGGGCAACAACAGCCTGAATTGCCCTCGGTGTGGCAAAATGCGCTGTGGGATTCGATCGAGCAAATTCCCCCAACAATCCGCCGTCAGGTAAGGGCGATCGCCCTTGACGGCACATCCTCCACTGTCATGCTGTGCAATACCGACGGTATACCAGTATGCGAGCCGATTTTATACAATGATGCGCGCGGTGCAGCGGTGACAGAGAGGTTGCGGGCGATCGCCCCGGATAACCACACAGTATTGAGCGCTACATCCAGTCTGGCAAAACTCCTGTGGTGGCAGGAGGGCGGGCTAGAAGCCCACCCCACAACACAATTCAGCCGTTGTGGAACAGGCATCTTGCCTGTTGTTGAGAAGCTTTATTTCCTGCATCAAGCTGACTGGCTGGCATTTCTGCTGCACGGAAAATTGGGAATTAGCGACTATCACAATGCTTTGAAACTCGGTTTCGATGTTGATGCTTTGTGCTATCCGAATTGGCTGACACAGGGAATTGCGGGCGCTGCAACTCCTCAATTGCCGCAAGTTGTCGCACCGGGCACGCCTGTGAGGGAAGTGAGAGCTCAAGTGGGCGATCGCTTCGGTTTTCCGCGCGATTGTATGGTTTGTGCTGGTACAACCGATAGCATTGCCGCATTTTTAGCAAGCGGTGTCAATTTACCAGGGGAAGCAGTAACTTCTCTCGGTTCTACACTAGCAGTCAAACTGTTAAGTCATACCCGCGTAGATGATTCTAGATACGGGATTTACAGTCATAAATTAGGCGATTTGTGGTTAGTTGGAGGTGCTTCTAATACCGGAGGTGCGGTGCTGCGACACTTTTTTACTGATGTGGAGTTGGATAATTATAGCACACAAATTGATCCAGCACAAGAGAGTTTGCTGGATTATTACCCCTTGTTGAAAAAGGGCGATCGCTTTCCGATTAACGACCCGAATTTGCCGCCCCGACTCGAACCGCGTCCAACTGATTCAGTGGAATTTCTGCACGGTTTGCTAGAAAGCATAGCGCGGATTGAAGCGCGGGGATATCAATTATTGCAAGAATTGGGTGCAACTCCTTTGACAAAGGTTTATACTGCTGGCGGGGGGGCAAAAAATGCGGTTTGGAGTGCGATTAGAAAGCGTTATTTAAAAGTCCCTGTTGAAACGCCGATTCATACTGCGGCTGCTTACGGGGTGGCGCTGTTGGCGATGCGGGGTGCGATGGGGATATAATGCTAATTTTCGCGCACCATCCACACTAAAAATCCCAATATTTTATCTACTGGAGGTAGCGGGTAATCGGTAAGATCGATCGTCACTATTTGCCCTTCCAGCTTGAGAAACCGCCAAGCTGTGCCGCTGGAAACGCTGCCATAAATGACGGAAATCGATCGCCCTTTGGCTTCATTAAATCTCTGGGCCGCCACCATTTCAGCAATACATTGACCCAAACCTACTTTCAAATCTCCTTTTTTAGCTTCCACCATCACAATTACCGGGGCCTCAACGTCTAATTGTTCCGGGGAACGGCTGATAATAAAATCGCAAACTCCTGTAAGTCCAACAGCTACATCAACATTAAATTCCTCACCCGAAAACACGCTGATTTGTTGGTTCATAATCCTGCGAACTTCCAGCAATACAGGGTTGATAATAGCTTCAGAACGGGCTTTTTCGGTGCTAGTGGCGATCGCCCAAGGCAAATTTGTCTCCAGCATGGTCTGCAATGCTGTTGCGGGTGCGATGGGTTCGATTTCCGGCAGAAATCTGATTCCTTCCACTACTGTAAGATTGAAGGCTTCTTTAACCTTGCCGATGGTCGTAAATTGACTGTAAGACATAAGAGTTTAGGTTTTTATTTCTACTTTTTAGTTAGATAAAACGAAGGTTGAAACCGCGTCTACACAAACGAGGTTCCCGACATGGACTAAAGATAAAAACGTAATTTTTACCGCCTTTTAACCGCCCCTTCTTCAAGCCGCTATTCTAGGTTTTGCCTGTATTGACGCGGTTTAAACCGCCGGATTTTCTCTTACACTCGCTGCAACTTAGCTGTTCTCGGATCGATAATTTTTCTGCCCAAACCCGAAAACTTAATTGCCAAATTAATTTTGTCGCCCGCCCCTAAAACGTGCGTAATTTCTCCAACTCCAAAAGCATGATGAAAAACCCGATCGCCCGTTTGCCAATCCGTCGATTGTCCATTGGTTCCCGCTTGAGAACTCCCGGAATTAGCGGCTGAATTATTAGTTTTTCCCTTAGATGCAGCCGTTTTCCCCGCTGGAGTTTTCTTGGCACTTCCAGCCAACAAATGTGTCGGTAATTCCCCTAAGAATAGGGAAGGGGTGCAGTGTTCCCGGAAGCCTCCCCAGAGGCGGCGTTCGCGAGTGTGGGTGAGAAATAGCAATTCCTGGGCGCGAGTGATGCCGACGTAGCACAAACGCCGTTCTTCTTCGATCGCTTTCGGGTCGTCCAAACTGCGGAAATTGGGAAATAAACCCTGTTCCATTCCGACTAAAAATACCACGGGAAATTCTAACCCTTTGGCTGAGTGCAGCGTCATCAGCGACACGCGGGAATCTTCTTCCTGCAAGTCATCTAAATCGGAGGCTAAAGATGCTTTTGCTAAAAATGATGTCAGCGTCGGTTCTTCGTTTTGTTCTTCAAATTGTAGCACTGCATTGTACAATTCTATGACGTTTTCTATGCGATTTGTGGCTTCGTCGGTTCCTTGATTTTTCAAATCTTGAACGTAGCCTGAATCTTCGATAATTCCTTGGACAATTTGCGAAGCCGGCAGGGTTTCAACTTGGGATTGCCAACGACCAATCATTTCGGCAAACTTAATAATAGCTTTTGCCGATCGCCCTGCTAGAGTATTGACCGAAGATTCATCGCTGAGGATTTCCCACAGGGGAATGCCTAACTGAGTTGCAGCGTCTTCGATTTTGGAAAATGTGGTATCCCCAATGCCGCGACGGGGAGTATTGATGATGCGTTTGAGGCTGACGCTATCGTCGGGATTGGCAAGCGCCCGCAGGTATGCTAGGATATCTTTGATTTCTTTGCGATCGTAAAACTTCAGGCCGCCGACAATATTGTAAGGAATGTCTAAACGCATTAACGCTTCTTCAAAGGAGCGAGATTGAGCGTTTGTGCGGTAGAGAATCGCAAAGTTACTGCCGTTTTCGTATTCGGAATTTTGGCGCTTTAATGAATGAATTTGACCCGCTACAAATTCCGCTTCATCTAATTCGTTGTCCGCCCGCCAGACAACAATCGGAGCTCCCGGTTCGCGAGTCGGGCGCAGAATTTTCTCGATGCGTTCGGTATTGTGTTCGATCAAGTGGTTCGCCACTTGCAGGATGTTTTCGCGCGATCGATAATTTTCCTCTAATTTTACCATTGTCCGAGTTTTATCGTCGGACAAACCATCTCCAAAATCCTCTTGAAATTCCAGCAAGATGGTATAATCTGCCATCCGAAAGCTGTAAATTGATTGATCGACATCGCCCACGACAAAAATCGATCTGTTTTGCCATTTCTCGAAGCTTTTCGGGTCGGCGTTATTTGTCACTAACATCCGAATCAAATCGTATTGAGTGCGGTTAGTATCTTGGTATTCGTCAACTAAAATATGGCAAAACTTTTTATGCCAGTAACTTAATACTTGCTCGTTTTGGCTCAAAAGTTTAACGGGAACGAGGATTAAATCGTCAAAATCTAGGGCATTGTTGGCTGCTAAAGCGTCTTGATAGCGACTGTAAACATCGGCAATCACGCGACCTCTGTAATCCGGTTCTGCTGCTTGGTATTCTTGAGGCGACAAGCCTTTATTTTTAGCGTTGCTGATGACATAGCGGACTTTTCTGGGGTCAAATTTCTTGTCGTCGAGGTTCAGTGTTTTGGTGACGATTTGTTTGACGATACCTTGAGCATCTGATTCATCAAAAATTGAAAAATTTTTCTGCCACTTGCGGCCTTTTTCGTCTTGGTATTTTTCAATATCGTAGCGGAGAATGCGGCCGCACAAAGAGTGGAAAGTTCCCATCCAAATGTGCTTGGTAATTCTCTGGTAAATTTGCGATCGCAATTTGGTTTGCACATTCGGGGCCAACTCTACCAAAGGTTTCCCATATTCCGCTTCAGCTTGCTGAGTTGCCAGCAATTTCTCAATTCTTTCTTTCATCTCCCTGGCGGCTTTATTTGTAAATGTCACCGCCAGAATATTTTCAGGATCGACTTGATGGGTGCGAACTAAGTTAGCAACTCGGTAAGTTAGAGCTCTGGTTTTGCCGGAACCAGCGCCCGCTACTACTAACAGCGGCCCGTTATAATGGGCGACTGCTTGGCGCTGAGATGGGTTGAGGTGGCTGAGGAAATCAGTGGTTTGAGTCATAGCTAGAAAGTTAGTTTAATTTTTTAAGGAGTAAATAATACTTGGTATGCGATACCGCGAGTTTTTTTTAAGGTAAGGTGCGCCTAGCGCACCCTATATTATAACTAGAACGGTGATTTTTTGAACTTTAAATATTTTTTTGCCAAGCGAGTTGTTTAAAGTAAGGTGCTCGGCGCGCCCCCTACACTATAACTAGATAGGTGATTTTTTTTAACGTTTAAATATCCGTGTCAGCCACATTGCTGCTAATATTCCCAAGCCAATCCAAATGGCAATAATTACAACAGCGGCAGCCCGATTTATCGGTTTTCCTCGCTCTATTTCTGCGGCTGCTTTTTCCCGACATTCGGCTAAAACCTGTGGCGGAATCATCTTCAGTACCAGCCAAATTCCCAAAGGTACAATTATCAAATCGTCCAAGTAGCCAAGAATTGGTATGAAATCAGGAATTAAGTCGATCGGGCTAAAAGCGTAGGCAACCGTAAGGCCTGCTAAAATTCTGGCGTACCAAGGTACTCTCGGGTCTGTACTGGCTAAATAAACAGCGTAAGTTTCTTTTTTGAGTCGGCGGGCAACTTGTTTTAAGGATTGCATCTTTTAACAATTTTATCATTTTTAAATTTTATTTAAAATGAAATAGTAGTTGCGTCGGAGTGTCATAAACTGGGTGGATTTCTATATTTATCGTTGCCAAACCTCTTATTTTACCCAGAACACCAATTTTTTAGGGGAGCGTCCTGCGGACATCATAATAACTCATAATTTATTCAGAAGTACGGACTATTTTTTTAGTTGCTAAAAATGTAACAACCCGGATATTTAGCAATTTCAGTGGGAAGGTAAAGTATAGCATCTGTTGTATGTGAGGAGAATCAAATTTATGAATTCAACTTTACGATCGCGCGATCGCATTAATTTCCGCAGTCTGGTAACAGCGTTGTGTTTAACCTTAACTCTCGTCAGTTTCGTGGGATTAGATCCGGCGGCTGCTCAAGAACAGCGGATCAGAACGCTGAGTGTTACTGGGCGGGGTGTGGAAGCGATTCCTACAACTCAAACGCAAGTGCGGCTGGGGGTTGAGGTGCAGGGGAAAACGGCGGCCGAGGTGCAGCAGGAAGCGGCGAGACGATCGTCCGCTGTGGTAGAGTTGCTGCGATCGCGCCAAGTCGAAAAACTCGAAACTGCCGGCATCACCCTCAATCCCATTTATAACTTCGACAACAACCAGCAGCGCTTGACAGGCTATACGGCGACCAATACCGTCAGTTTTCGGATTAATACTGCATCTGCCGGCACTTTGCTTGACGATGCGGTGAATGCCGGAGCCACACGGATCGACGGCGTGAGTTTTGTCGCTGCCGATAGTGCGATCGAATCTGCTCGAAAACAAGCACTCCGCAAAGCAACTCAAGATGCTCAAGCGCAAGCGGATGCAGTCTTTAGCGCCCTCAACCTCAAGCGGGGAGAGATTCTGGGCATTCAAGTCAACGGTGCGATCGCGCCGCCTCCAATGTATCGGCAAGTGGCTGGTGCTCGCATGGCTGCTGCTGACGCTACAACGCCTGTGGTGGGAGGGGAACAGCAGGTAGAAGCTTCTGTGACTTTGCAATTTGGATATTGATTGCGATCGCACTTGCCAGTGATTTTTATTGCTGGCAGAAAGCCATACCATTTGAGATTTTAGACTTGCATAGGAAGTTCGATCGCAAATTCGGTTCCCTCATCGGCGGTAGATTTGCAGCACAATTGACCGCCGTGTTTATCTTTCACAATCTGCTTAGCAATGGACAATCCCAGCCCGGTTCCTTTACCCACCCCTTTTGTCGTAAACAGAGGTTCAAACAAATGTTGTTGAATCTCCTCCGCCATTCCCAACCCGTTATCGGCAATTCGGACGATCGCACTTTCGCGCAACACTTCCGTGTTAATTGTAATTTTCAGGGAACGTTGGTCTTTTTCCCAGGCATCTTCCAGAGCGTCGATCGCATTTGCTAACAAATTCATAAACACTTGGTTCATCGGCCCAGGATAACATTTAATCGGGGGCAATTCACCGTAGTTTTGAATAACTTCAATGGCGGGACGAGGGCCTCGATTCTTCAGTCGATGTTTTAACAGCAGCAGCGTACTATCTAAAGTTTCGTGCAGATCGATCGCAGTGGCAGTATCTCCATCAGAACGCGCAAAATTCCGCAGCGCCAGCGAAATATCTTTAATGCGTTCAGTGCCTATTCGCATTGAATCCAAGAGGTGAGAAAAATCCTCCATCACAAAATCTAAATCTATCTCCTCAATCTTGATAGCGATATCTGATGCAGGTTCAGGATAGTGTTTTTGATAGAGGCTAAGAAGTTCTGTAATCTCAGCCAGATATTCCTTGGCAGGCGCAATGTTGCTGACCATAAAACTCAGCGGGTTGTTAATTTCATGGGCTACTCCTGCAACGAGTTGTCCCAAGGCCGAGAGTTTTTCTTGCTGCACTACTTGTACTTGGGCTTGTTGCAAAGCGCCGGTGCGTTCAGTAACTTGCTGTTCAAGATTGTCGGTTAACTGTTTGAGCCGCCAGTGAATGTTAACTCTGGCAATTACTTCCTCTTGTTCAAAGGGTTTAGTGATGTAATCCACTGCACCTAATGACAAGCCTTCTATTTTGCTTTGGGCATCTGCTAAGGCGGTCATAAAAATGACCGGAATTGCCCTTGTCGCAGGGTTAGCTTTGAGCTGGCGACAGGTTTCAAAGCCGTTGATTCCGGGCATTTGCACGTCTAACAATATTAGTTCCGGGAAAGGTGTTTTTCTTTGATCTAGTGCACATTTTTCCAGCATCGCCATCGCTGATTCGCCGTCTACTGCGACTCGCACTTTGTAGCCTGCTGTTTTTAACGCCTGCGACAGAACAGACAAGTTTGTGGAACTGTCATCTACTATCAAAATAAATTTTTTGTCTGAATCAGACATGATATTTTTTCCTTACACTTGTGATAAATGTTCCTCAATCAATGCCAGCAATTGTTTGACCTGAAATCTTCAACCAAAACGAGTATTTTCCGAGCAAAAACTGCCTTACGCTTGTGATAAATGTTCCTCAATCAATGCCAGCAATTGTTTGACCTGAAATCCTTCTGCTAAAACGAGTATTTTTTGAGCAAAAACCGCTTGTTCTGGATTGGCTGTTTGAATCCGATCCGCAATCTCGATTACCCCGTCCAAATCGCCAGCTTGAGCCTGTTCATTTAATAAATGCAAAATCTCGATCGCAGGCAGTTGCATTTTGCTTTGCCCGATCGCCTCTTGCCCTTTTTTGTCCGCATCTACTGTTTCGTCATACACCCAATCCAGTTGCAAATATTTTTGAAGTAACCCCAGCAACAAATTTGCCTGCACTGGTTTCGGCAAAAAATCATTGCTGCCTGCATCCAGACTCTTGTGGCGATCGATGTCAAACACGCTAGCAGATGTCACCAACACGATCGTTTCTCGCAGTTGAGGATGAGCGCGGATTTGGCGCAACAACTCCAACCCGTCCATCACGGGCATCGCTAAATCGGTGAGGATTAAATCTGGCATCATCGCTAAAGCTCGATCGAACCCTTCCTTGCCGTCAGCAGCTTCAATCATCTCAAATCCTAATGGTTCCAGTAAATTCACCAGCACAGCCCGGTTTTCCCACCTGTCATCCACCACCAGAATTTTGCGTTTTTTGCCCAAATAGCTTAGTACAGCCCCCTGTTCCATAATTCTCGAACTATCAGCCCAATCCTGGGCCTCCGGGAGTTCCACTTCAAAGGAAAAAATACTGCCAACTCCTGGACGACTTTCGATCGCAATTTCACTCTGCATCAAACCCACAATCCTTTGACTGATCGCGAGTCCCAATCCGGTGCCTTCGGATTGTTTTTTAACATCACCTACTTGCTCAAAAGGCAAAAAGATTTTACTAACTTGTTCTGGCCTCATTCCCGGGCCTGTATCTTCGACTTGGAAGCGAATTTTGTATAAATTTTGAGTTGAGTTTTCTAACTGTGAAGTTAAATCACTAAACTCAGCAATTCTGACGACATTAACCTGAAAAATAACTCTGCCTTTTTCCGTAAACTTAACCGCATTTCCCAGCAAATTCAGCAGCACTTGGCGCAAACGTTTTTCGTCACCCAAAACCCCTGTAGGAAGTTGCGAATCAGTCTGCAAATCAAAGGCAATTCCTTTTTCCTCAGCTCGAAGCGTGAAGATTTCGGCAACACTTTGGATGAATGAAGGCAGATGAAAGGCGACGGGATGCAGTTCGAGTTTTCGGGCTTCGATTTTCGACAAATCCAACACATCATTAATCAGCGTTAGCAGGTGCGAACCGCACTGATATATGATATCAACTCCGCCGCGCCCTTTGTGCGTCAGAGGTTCGCTGCGCTGGAGAATTTGCGCGTATCCTAAAATGCCGTTGAGCGGAGTCCGCAATTCGTGGCTCATGTTAGCCAAAAATTCGCTTTTGGCGCGGTTGGCGCTGTCTGCCATGTCTTTAGCTTGTTTGAGCTCCACGGTGCGTTCTTCGACGCGCTGTTCGAGTTCGGCGTTGGTGTTTTCTAGAGCTCGGAAAGAGTCGCGCAGTTGCTTCGTCATGTCGTTGAAGGATTGGGAAAGCACGCCCAATTCATTCTGCCCGGAGACTTCCACGGTGCGATCGAATTTCCCGGAGGCGATCGCGGATGAGGCATTGCTCAAGAGTACGATCGGCTCGGTAATCAAGCGGGAAGTGTAAAAACCAACAACCGTTGCCACAACTAAAGCCCCGAGGCAAAATAGAATCGTGGTGCGGCTATTGGCATTAATCTGTGCCATGAAATCGGATTCAGGAACCGCAACAACTACCAACCAATCCAATCCCCATTCGTCTTTCCAGGGCAAAACTTGGACAAACTGCCGTTCTTTATTGAGCCAGAAATCAAGCTGTTGAGTATCTTTGATATTGTTGAAGCCGCCGAAATGTTTTACTAAATATTGAGATGTCGATCGGATCAGTCGATCGCTGCTTTCCAAGGCGTTTAACCGTTCGGGATTGTTATTAATCAGTTTGAAGGGTTGCTCGTTGCTGGAACTCGCAACAATTAGCCCGCTGCGCTCCACAATAAACGTTCTGCCGGATTTGCTGACTTTGATTTGACGCAAGAAATCGCTAATTTGCGAAAGGCGCTGGTCGATGCCGATGACACCAATCAGTTGATTGTTCTTGTCATAAACCGGGCGATTTGCAGAAACAGCCAGAGGATATGGCGTGATTTCCCACTGGTATAAAACCCATGTGGGTTTTCTAGCTTTAACCGTGTTTGAGTACCACAGCTCTTTCTGGAACTCGTAGTTTTTGTATATATCAATAAGCGTAGTTTTGTTGCCCTGATTATCTGTATTGTAATTGTAGAAGTAATAATTTTGATAGCCCAGTCGCTTGGGATTAATGAAGGCAGAAGAAACAATATTTCCCTCTAGATATCCAGCACCCGCAAACTCGCCTCCTGGAGCGCCAAAGCTGATGTAGCCCACATTAAATAATTGCATCTGTTTCCAGAAGAAACGAGATATTTTATCTAAATCTTTGGGATCGAGCAATCCCACGTCGAAGGCATCGGCATTCACCTGAGCAAGGTGACGGGCTGTGTTGAGTTGGCTGTCTAGATGCAGGTCAATGCGGCTGCTCACTTCAGTCCGCAGTTGAGATGCCAAATCGTTGACTGCTTTCTGTCCGTTGCGGAAGGATAAGTAGCCAACCATACCGACTGCACCGATAATCTGTAGTACGAACGGAACAATCAAAACGGTTCGCAGCGGCGCATTACTAATCAGTTTCTTGAGGATTGAAGGCTGGGATGATGACATGGCCACTCACGATTGCAGCGTGAAAATACTATTGTAATCCTGTGATTTGCAGCTAGGCTTTCAGGATTCTCCAAAAAACCGGAAGTTAAGAAAGTAGGGAGGCGGGTATCATTTTCGATCGAGTACATGGGGTCAATCTATTTTTTTTGAAAAAAATATCTTGCGATCCCCATTCTTTTGGAATCGCCTAATTTGTGTTTATATATTGATATTAAGCCAAAAAGGATTTAAGCAAATATTTGGCGCCCTCCAATTCAATATTTCGCCCGATCGCACACACAGCAGCACTTCTATAATTTTGGATAAACTCGATCGCAGCAAAAGCAAATTCAGCAATAGACGCTTTCAATTAAATTAGGACTTGCACACTCTTAACCTAGAAACCCGGTTCCTTTCTGGATGCTTCGCTGCTAAATCTAAGATCGATCAGAAAACTGGATTTCTAAGGCAAGCGCGTTCTATAGGTGTTGTTCACGCTCTAGGGGAAAATAAATATCAGGTAATTATACTAGCCGTTTTGCCGAATAGATACTTGATGGTGGGCTGCCAATACTTAAGGGAACAGTCTTAGATAAATGCGATCGAGAGTTTTTTGCCGAGCGCATCCTTAAAGTAGAATAAAACGAAATTTCAAAAATGAGACGTTGCCATCTCAGAATGATAAAAACATTTTATAGATGAGCCTCCATGTCGGCTCGCAGTAGATTATCGCTGTGAGTTTGATAACCTCGTCCTTCCAACTTAAACCGCTTTAATACATCGCTGTCAATGCGTAATGTAACCTGTGCCTGAGACAGACGGGCGATCGCACTTGCGTGTGATTTTGGATAAGTTCGATCGACCAATTTTCACAGCCCCCGCAGCCTGAAAGTACGACAGCGCCCCCATGAATAGTTGAGGTTGTTTTCAGAAATCAAGGATAGTCGATCGAACTACCGTATTTCGCCAATATTCTCTACAAATGTCGATCGCATCCAAAAAGTAATCCTTCCTCTGAATGGAATAGACATTATCTGATTGAGCCACCCCTGGGCCTTAGAAACTTCTGAGACTAAGATGAGTGCATCAATCGCCTCGCTAATTGGGAGATTTTGAGGTAGAAAATTTTGGCCAATGCTTTCGGGGACTTCTCAATTCAAGAAGACATAAACGACGGAATCGAGGAAAATGCGAGTTCCTTGCTTGTCAATACCTTGCATGACTTTTTGACTGGCATAGCAAGCATCTATTAAGACTATTCTAAAAGCCAGAATCGTCTTGGTTGACAACCCATTGCAGCATTTATAACAAATGGTATATTTTGGTTTTTCCGTCGCCATCAAGGTCATAAATCCGGTAATTTTTTACTAAAAAAGAGTGAATTTAAGTATTGACATATACACAGTTGAGTAATCCTATGCCTCGAATTACTTTATGTTCACTGTCGCTATATTCTCAATCTTGTCACTTAAATATTTTCACCGTATCTTTTATCTAAAACTGTATCATAAAAGGTTAAATAAGCGTCAACATGAGCTGTAATCAGCGGTTCCACATTATCCCATAACAACTGAGGGATGAGTTTTTATTGGATGAGATACCTATTAATCAAATCAGGACTGATTTTTTCTAAATGGTCTGCAAGAATGGGTTAGCGTGTAGCTGATAGAACTGCTTAATAAATATTGACATTAGTTGAGTTTTGTAAATCTCATCGGTACTGTAATTAAAATATTCTGATTATAGCTGTTGTCAATTGACCGGGGCAGCCGGATCAGTTATTTGCTCTGAAAGACTACATACACTCTTGGAATTCGATTTGTCAAGCCGTGTAAGTAAGCGTTGCCCTCGTAGAGGATCCCACTTTCGGGCGATCGAAAATCCCTACAATGTTTTGCTCAGGTTGTCAACTTGTAGGTTAAGAGGACGGGTTGCGGTGAGGGGTGAGGGTCTGAGCAGTCATCACCATGTGCCAGTTGCGTAAGTCCTGACGAACTATGAACGGAATCTCTCCTTTTCTAGGGGGAGAGTTCCTCAATAAATAGACTATCCGTTAAACCCTAGGCGATCGCATTCCTCCTAAACAGAAAAGAGTGGACTCTTTTCTAAGATCCACTCTCTCTTAAACTTTCTTAGGGCTAGCTTTAACAAGCTGGAGTTAAGCCCTTACTTTACCTAGTCCTTAACGATTCTCTTGTCATGAATGACCACTTGATCCTTGAGTTCAGGACTGCCGGAGATGTGAATATCGCTATCCTTATTTTCCTCTGCGGCGGATTCGGCTAGATATTGGGCAGATGACTTAACATCGTGCGCTGCACGTTTAGCAGATTCGGCTGCATTTTGGGCAGATGATTTAAAATCATGCGCTGCACCTTGAGGAGATGGGGTTGCATTTTGGGCAGGGGACCTAAAATCAGGCACTGGAGGTTTAGCAGATTCGGCTGCATTTTGGGCAGATGATTTAAAATCATGCGCTGTACCTTGAGGAGATGGGGTTGCATTTTGGGCAGATGACTTAACATCCTGCTTAAACTCCTGCGCTGCACCTTTAGCAGATTGAGCTGCATTTTGGGCAGATGACTTAACATCCTGCTTAACATCCTGCGCTGCACCTTTAGCAGATTCGGCAGCATTTTGGGCAGATGACTTAACATCCTGCGCTGCACCTTTAGCAGATTCGGCGGCGCTTTGAGCAGATGACTTAATTGATTCAGCGGCACTCTGGCCAGATGACTTAAGCGATTCGGCGGCACTTTTTATAGATGGCTCAACTGCCTTCGCTGTATCTTTTACAGTCGATCTAAGATCCTGAGTGGCACCCTCAATTTCCTGAGCTACAGCTTTGACAGAAGGCTTAACTTCATCAGCAGTACTCTTAATAGAGTCCGCTGCACTTTGTATAGAAGGCTTGACACCTTCGACTGTCTGCTTGACTGAATCTTTTACTTCTCTAATCGTAGGTGTGACTTCCTCGGATGCGCTCTTGACTGCATCTACTACAGAAGGCTTGACTTCCTTAACTGTCTGATCGACAGATTCGGCTATACTTTTAATCGAAGGCTTAGTTTCCTCAACAGTCTCCTTGACTGCTTCGGCTGTAGCTTTGATAGATGGTTTAACTTCCTCAGCAGTTTCCTTTACTACTGTCCCTAGCTCTTCTACAGTGTGTGTAATACCGTCTGCTACGCTGTGTGCTGCATCCCCTAAATTATCTACAGCACGGTTAACAGTATCAGCAGTACCTTTACCAATCATAGCGCCAGCAACTGAGCCTGCTACAGCACCAATAATGCCTCCAGAGCGAGCACCTAGTATACCACCAACTGCTGCTCCAGCTATCCTCGCACCAAGGCCTGAGCCTGATGATTGATCTTCCTGTGATTCTGCATTTTCGTTAGTCTGAGCCTGAATCTGCTGGTTCTCGCTATTGTCAACTTTCTTTTCCTGGAAGTCAGGATTTGCTTCAGGCTGGTTAAAAGGCTGTTTATTATCAGTCATAGATATCCTTGGGTATTACTGCTACATTTACTAGGCTAACTATATACTTCTCAGAAAATGTACTGCCTAAGAACTAGATTTTGACTGTTACTTAAGAAGTAGATTCTCCAACGTACTGACCACTAGGGCGCTAGCGGCTCGCTGTTCATTCCACCTTGAAGAAGCTGGAGGCGCGCGTTAGCGAAGCCCTCGAAGAGGATCGCACATCTGGAACAGTCTTAGCTGAGCGATCCAAAAATGACTCCTGTCTACATACTTGTTTACAGATTAAATGATTAATAGATTTTCTAAAAAATGTCGAGTATCAGCTTATAATTTAACGTTTAAAAAAATAGATAATAAGATTTTTTTGAATAAAAAGTTGCTACTATTAAATAATTGAATTAAGTGAGTTGTTTTGTAGACGTTGCTGATTTCCGGTAGGAAAGGCTAAATATGCAAGTCAGAGAAACCAGTATCCACAAAGATTGGGGATTTTCAACTGATTTTTTTCATACCCTGATTAAGCAACGCCAGATTTTGGAGTGATCTAACTCACGAAGGAGCTCTTTGAACAGCAACTTGACGGCTTTAGCCACCAGAGGCGATCGCACTTACGTGTAATTGGGCATAAGTTGGATCGCCCCCAACAACCCCCAAAACTTCAATTACTACCGGATCGTCGATCGAAGTGACAGAGATCGACTAAAGTAAACAGAAATTATTATTGGCGGTAATTAGAGTGATCGAGACTTTAGCAACAGGAGTCGCAGCAGCAGGTTCGCTGCTAGCATTGGGCGGGTTAGGCCTAGAGTTGAACTATCGCCGGACTGGAAGTCCAAATAAACTAGAACTAACAGCAGGAGAATGGCACTTAGCCATCTCGGAACCCAACCGCTATCTTTTAGTCGGGGAAATGGAGTTCCGCAACCTGACACAGCGGTTTGAGATTATGTTGCCGGAAGTGCGGGCGCAGGTGAAACTGCTGTCTGACGGAAGTTTAGATGGCGTTACTTCCGAGACAAAGGTGATTCCTTGCCACAAAGAGGCAGCAGCCAGAGCAGACGATTACTGGTTCGGCTATATTGTTAAAGCCCAAAAAACCACGAAAATTAAAGTTTCTGTAGACATTCAAGGGCAAGATTTAACCAAATTGCAATCAGCTTGGGTGCAAGTACACTTCGTCACCTACGGCCCGGGCGGGCGCATCCCCAAAGTCCGTAACGTAGTAGTTCCCCTGCAATTTCCCAAGTCGGACACCGTACCCATCGCCAGAAATGTTGGAGTTGCAGAAGTCTTGCCGATTCGCACTCACATACTGGCGGAACTAGACAATCCCGTCGAAATTGTCAAGCGGTACGTGCTGCCGCGCGCCCACAAAGGCGATATTGTCGCCCTGGCAGAAACTCCCCTAGCCTTGATGCAGGGACGCTACCGCCATCCCAGCGAAGTCAAACCCGGATGGGCGGCAAAGCGAGTGTGCTTGTTTTTCTTGCCCACGTCGAGTTTGGCCACGGCTTGCGGGATGCAGACGTTGGTTGATGTAGTAGGCCCTTGGCGCGTAGTAGCAGCATTTGCGATCGGCGCTGTGGCTAAAATATTTGGCAAACCGGGAGTCTTTTACCAACTAGCAGGGGAACAAGCCAGGCTCATCGACGACGTTACCGGGACTTTGCCTCCCTTCGACCAATTTATTGTCCTCGGCCCAGACAATCCCCAGCAAGTTGTAGAAGAAATTCAACGAGAAACCGGGCTTGCGGCGGCGATCGTAGACGCTAATGACTTGAAAGCAGTTAAGATATTAGCAGCGACCTCCGATTTATCGGTAACATTCTTAGAGCAAGCTTTGCGAAGCAACCCCGCCGGGAATGGTGACGAGCGAACACCGGTCGTTCTAATTCGACCTCTGCCACAAAAATCTTGAGTTGAAAAGAGAAAATTAAAAATTCAAAAAGATGATTTGAAATTTTTAATTTTCGATCGCGCAAGAAAGGGAGAAGAATCAAAAGTTATAAGTTTTGAACTCAAAATTTACCCATTCAAAACTCAAAACTTCTCTAACTCTTCCCCTTTCTGAATTTTTATTTTTAAATTTCCATTCTCCACTTTTATGCTATGACTTCATTTCCCTCCCAAAACCAAAACCAGGTTGTGATTCGCCCGTTTCAGTATCGCGACATCGAGGTGATGGAACAACTGTGCGCGGAAACAGCCGACGAGCCAGAAAATCGCAAGGGCGCAAGCTGCGACGTGGTACTGGGTAGAAAGTTGCAGCAGATTCGCCGCTGGTACGGACTGCTAAAGATTTTTAGCTTGTTTCCCAACCCTTGTCAGTCCCTGTTCCGGGCCCACGTTGCCGAAGAAGAGGGGAGCGTTAAGGGCATAATTCAGATTTCTCCTTTCAACCGCACCCGCAGCACTTGGCGGATCGATCGCATAGGAGTAGACCCGGAAGCCCGCAGCAAAGGAATTGGTTCAATGCTGCTGCGGTACTGCTTTGAGGCAGTCTGGGAGGCGCGGACGTGGCTGTTGGAAGTGAATGTCGGCGACAAAACTTCCTTGGCTTTGTATCGGCAGAACGGGTTTCAGCCTTTGGCCCAGATGACATACTGGACGATCGCCCCAGAACGCCTGCAAGAAATGGCCAACTCGACGCCAGATTTGCCCAACCTGCTTCCTGTTAGCAACGCCGACGCTCAGTTGCTCTACCAACTGGATACCGCGTCTATGCCGCCCCTGGTGCGCCAAGTATTCGATCGCCACATTCAAGATTTCAAAACCAGTTTTTTCGGCGCTTTAGTCGAAGGTGTCAGACAGTGGCTGGGAAAAACCGAGGTAGTCAGCGGCTACGTGTTTGAACCGCAGCGCAAAGCCGCGATCGGCTATTTTCAGGTGCAGCTATCCCGCAACGGCCAGCAACCGCACGTCGCCCAGTTGACTGTACACCCGGCCTACACTTGGCTTTACCCAGAACTGCTGTCCCAGATGGCGCGCCTGGTTCAAGATTTCCCGGTTCAAAGCCTGCAACTGGCTTCCGCTGACTATCAGCCGGAACGGGAAGCTTATTTAGAGCAATTTGGAGCCGTGCGCGTGGAACACAGTTTGCTGATGTCTCGATCGGTGTGGCACAAATTGCGCGAGTCCAAGTTGGTCTCTCTCGAAGGACTCCAGCTATCAGAAATGCTGCAAAGCTTCCAGCCAACTCGCAAACCCGTACCGGGCCGGATGTCCTGGCTCGGCCCGATGGCTGGGGAAGCAACAGCAGGGCACCCGTCCTGTGAGATTAAACCTCTGTTGGCTGACTCAGGAAACAGTCAAACGAATCAAGTTAACCCCTTGGGCGGCCAAAATTCCGAATCAGCAGCAACTGATGGCAGCAGCATTTTGCCTTTAAATCTGCCAGAGTTGCCTCTAGACGGCGGCTGGCCGGGAGAACTCAATTCTTAATGAGTGAAAGCAGAAGGTAAATGGTAGAAGGCAGAAAAAAAGAGAATTAATCATTCAATAAATTACTTTTTTTCTGTCATCTTCCCCAAATATTTCTTCTGCTTTAGATTGATATCAACTTAATATTACCTATTTTCTTCTTAATTTCTTCTCTTCTTCTCTTCTTTCTTCGCGTCCTTCGCGTCTTCGCGGTTCGTTAAAAAAAAGTCCGATAACAAAGAAGTAAATCTAAAATCTAAAATCTAAAATCTAAAATTGATTGATTGATAATGTCCAACGATAAATTATGGATTTCAGCACTGGGATTAGATATCGGCCTCAAACGAGTCGGCATCGCCGGGTGTGACGGCACTGGTTTAATAGCTACGGGCATTACAACACTGGTACGATCGTCCTTCGATCGAGACGTAGCTTATCTCCGAGAAATCGTGCGAGAGCGGAGAGTTCAAATTTTGGTTGCAGGCTTGCCCTACTCCCTGAGCGGAGAATTAGGCACTCAAGCCCGACAAGTGCAGAAATATGCTACTCGCATCGCCACAGCCTTAGAGATCCCCCTAGAATACGTAGACGAGCGCCTGACTTCGGTTGAGGCAGAGGAATTGATGAAAACACAAGGGATTTCGGTGTCGCAAAATAAGGGTGCGATCGATCGCAAAGCAGCCGCCCTGATTTTGCAGCAGTGGTTGGACGAGCGGAGGCAAAATATCTGCGCCCCTCCCAATCCTTGATAGCTGGTAACAAAGGCGTGATATCCTGGTTGTGCAAGTTTGCTACGCACACCTGTAACCCTTGACAAACTGGAGAAAATTCTGCTGTACCCCGGTACTGAAGAAGCACAAAATCGTGATTTGTCCTCAGTGTCGCTTGCTGACTCGACTGAGATTTAAACGCTGCACTCCTCGCCTGTGGAAAAGGCCGCGAGTCTCGCGGTTTAAGCTGGTGGACTGGCGATCGCCCACTTAGCCAGAATATCGCCACGAAAATTCCCCATTGTCAAGCAAACGTTACTGAATTATTGACGGAAAATAAGATACACGCGATGTCCTCATCCCCATACCGCAAAAAAGAGAATGGCAATTCCAACGAAGAGTCCGTCACCCTGACGGATGAAGTTGGGCGATCGCTGACTTGCAACATAGAATATTCTATGAATCTAGAAGGTCAAGAATACGCTCTGCTGCTTCCGGTTGACTCGCCCGTAGAAATTTTTACTTGGCAGGGAGACGATAACGACGAAGCAGCAATTCCTGTAGAAGACGAGGCCGAAATTGACAAAATTTTTGATACAGCTAAAGTTGTGCTGCAAGAGCAGAACTTGACGCTCCGACGCACGGCGGTGACGCTGACTGTGGTTGGCGAATTGCCGGAATTTCCCGAAGAGGATATGGCATCCGATGCCGATCCGGATGAGGAGTCCGAGTTCGAGGAGCTGATGTGGCTGACCAGCTTCTACCACGAAGAACAGGAATATGCCATTTATACGCCTCTAGACCCGTTCTTTATCTTGGCTAGAATGGATGACGACGGCAAGCCAGAATTGCTTTCGGAAGAAGAGTTCCAAAGGCTGGAACCGATGTTACCTATGCTGGAAGACCAGTTCTTTGACGATCTTGATTAGAGATTAATTGCAGACACAAGGTCTGATGGCAAAAAGCAGAATTTTTTACTATTTTATAAAAAAGTAAACTGCTCGCCCGATCGAACTTTTTGGAGATGGCCGCTTCTGCCTTCCCGATCGGGCGTTTGAATTGGGCCGCGTGAATAGGGTCTTTTAAAGGACTTGTATTCCTAACTTTTCGGTCATCAATCGCAGGTCATCAGTCATTAGTCGCTAGTTAACCGCCGCTTATCCAGGACAACGGACTATGAGTAAAGAACAAATGACAAAAGGCAGCGCGCGCGAGAGCCGAAAAGGTAATCCGCAAGTCTCTAAATGGTTGTTTTATCTGGCGTTGCTGCCGGCAATCTGGGGAGTTTGCGCTTGGCAGGGCTGGGCTTGGTGGAGCTGGGCTTCCGCCCCGCCTAAAATAGCTGAAACGTCAACTTCTCCGCCAGAGGATGCTGCTGTTTTGATTCAAATCCCGGAGGGTACTCCCAGTCAAAAAATCGGGCGGGATTTAGAGGCTGCGGGGTTGATTCGATCGAGCTCGGCATGGAATATGTGGACCCGCTGGCTGACTCTGCAAAACCGCGAGGGAGGTTTTCAAGCAGGAACTTACAAACTGTCGCCGACTCAGCCTCTGAGTGCAGTTGCTGACAAAATTTGGAAGGGCGAAGTCGTACAGCAGAGTTTCACGATTCCAGAAGGGTGGTCGCTGCAACAAATGAGCGCTTATTTTGAAGCGCAAGGTTTTTTCCCGGCTAAGGATTTTATGGCGGTGGCGAGTCAAGTTCCCTACGCTCAGTACCCTTGGCTGCCGAGCGGCCTGCCTCACTTGGAAGGGTTTTTGTACCCGGATACTTATCAGCTAGACGGCGATGCAATTAGCCCGCAAGCTGTCATTAAGCAAATGCTCGGTCGCTTCGAGGAGTTGGCTTTGCCGATATATCAAAAAAATCAGAAGAATACTAAGCTGGATTTGAAAGAGTGGGTGACGCTGGCGAGTATTGTGGAAAAAGAGGCTGTGGTTGCGGGCGAGCGCAATCGTATTTCTGGGGTATTCAACAACCGTCTGAATAAGGGTATGCCCTTGGGTTCTGACCCGACGGTTGAATACGCCCTCGGCATTAGGCAAACTAAGGAAAAGCCTTTGACTTTCAAGCAGGTGGAAACTCCTTCTCCTTACAATACTTATATCAATGTAGGGCTGCCGCCAACTCCGATCGCATCTCCAGGAATAGCAAGTCTGGAAGCGACTCTGACTCCGGAAAAGACAGAATACCTGTACTTTATGGCTCGATACGACGGCACTCACATTTTTAGCCGCACGCAGGCGGAACACGATGCTGCGATTGCTAAAGTTGACCAGCAGTTGCGATCGACTCAATAGATAGGCAATGACTAATACAAAAGTAAAAAGTCAAAAGTCACAAAGCAAAAGCAATAATTATTCACTTTTGATTTTTTACTTTTTTAATCTTTAACTTCCAATTTCTTATTTCTCAATCTAAAACCTAAAATCTAAAATCATTATGACTTGGGGTAAAATACTACAGCCTGACTTAGTTCTCGGCGATTCAGTCATGAAGTTAACGGCTGATATTCTGCAAAAATATAATATTAAAGGATTAGTTTTGGATGTGGACGAAACTCTCGTTCCCATTACAGCAATGAATGCTTCTCCTGAACTCACCCTGTGGGTGGAAGAAATAAAACCCGTTGTATCGCTGTGGTTGGCGAGCAATAATTTAAGTCAGACTCGGATCGGTCGGATTGCTGAGTCTTTGAATCTACCCTACATCACGGGTGCGGCTAAGCCGTCGCGGCGCAAGTTGCGAAAGGCTATTAATGCAATGAATTTGCCGGTGGAACAAGTGGCGATGGTGGGCGATCGACTTTTTACTGATGTTTTGGCAGGCAATCGTTTGGGTATGTTTACTATTTTAGTGGAACCAATGGTTGATGCTGGGTATGCGCTTCGCAAGTATCCGGTGCGCTCTTTTGAAGTTTGGGTTTCTCAAGCTTTGGGGGCTTCTCTTGATAGCAGGAATTAGAAAGATTTAAATGACTCAAACTATTGTTGTTAAAATAGGAACTTCGACGCTGACTCGATCGACTACGGGAAACTTAGCTCTTTCAACTATTGGTGCATTGGTCGAAATTTTAGCTGATTTGCGGCAGCAAGGCCATCGAGTAGTTTTGGTTTCTTCGGGTGCGGTTGGAGTTGGCTGCGCGCGCTTGGGTTTGACGGAACGCCCGCGAAACATGGCTTTGAAACAGGCTGTGGCGGCTGTGGGCCAAGGGCGGCTGATGCGGGTGTACGATGATTTGTTTACTACTCTGCAACAGCCGATCGCTCAAGTATTGCTCACCAGGGGCGATTTAGTGCAGCGTAACGGTTATGTTAACGCTTGCAATACTTTTCAGCAACTGCTCAGGTTGGGCGTGATTCCGATCGTCAATGAAAACGATACAGTAGCGGTAGACGAACTCAAATTTGGCGATAACGATACGCTTTCGGCGCTAGTAGCGAGTTTGGTAGAAGCAGATTGGTTGTTTGTGCTCACAGATGTCGATCGGCTGTATTCCGCCGATCCGCGCAGCAATCCAGACGCGCAGCCGATCGCCCTAGTCCAAAGTATGGCACAGCTCACAGAATTTCAGGTGCAAACAGGAGATTCCCGCAGCGGTTGGGGAACCGGCGGAATGGTGACAAAAATTGAAGCGGCGAGAATCGCAACTGCATCGGGAGTGCGTACAGTCATCACTGACGGCTGCTTTCCTGGTAATATCGAGAAAATACTCAACGGAGAGTCGATCGGCACTCAATTTGAGCCTCAACCGCGCCCTGTAAACGCTCGCAAACACTGGATAGCTAACGTGCTAATTCCGGCAGGGAAACTATATTTAGACGCGGGTGCTGTCAAGGCAATTTCCCAGGCCGGAAAATCGCTTTTAGCTGCGGGTATTGCTCAAGTAGAAGGAGAATTTCAAGCTGATGATTCCGTGCAGTTGTGCGACGCAACTGGCAAGCAAATTGCTAGAGGACTTGTGAATTATAGCAGTTTAGAATTGAGACAAATCCAGGGCTGCAAGTCCGACAAAATTGCTGAGATTTTAGGCTATGCAGGCGTAGAAACGGCGGTACACCGAGATAATTTAGTGATTGTTTAAACTAACAAATATCGAGACAGTCGATCGCGCAATGAGCGAAGGCAGAAATTGAGGATATTTGCAGCACAGTCTTGCAAGAATTTGTTTGGCTGTGTCGGAACAGCTCGTTCATCGCTTCTGTAAACAGTTCAAATACATTTTGTGCTAATTCTAAAGCAGCTTGGCATTCCGCATTAGTAAGTTTAATCTCTGCTACAAGTTGCAACATCTCTGGCGCGTTTAAAATGTGATAATTTTCTAAACCCCCATAATCTCCTCCAAAATCAACAGATTCTTTTTGGGTAATTGGCTGTAATTCTTTTACCACTGCTAGCGCCGCTTCAAAAAAAACTTGGGCCGTTCCTTCGAGGGCTTCCACTAACACCAGTTTCTGAATGGGAGACGCTTTCCAAGCGTAGCGTTCGAGCGCTGAACAAAGCGATCGAGTTTTTTTAGTTTCTTCACCCCAAAGCAGTCTGAAATCGCCGTAACTCATTAACTGGTTTAAGCCCAGTTCCTCTAGGTATTCTAGATAGTCGTGCCAGTAATAATTTTTTTTATAAGTATATTTATTAACGAGTTCCTGAACTTTGCTATTACTAGAAGATTCTCGCAGTACATATTTATTTAAATCGATCAATCCCACAGCCAAAGGAGCGAGTACAGGTGCAAAAATTAGTCGTTGATTCGCGTGAATGTGTTTATTGGCTAGAAAGTCAAACAAGGGCAATTTTGCAAACTCTTGCTTTTTGGGTTCAATGAATGCTACAATGGCTTTCATACTTTTTTCGCCTGAATAGTTGCTGTCAAGATAATCTTCATACATCCGTTAATTATCTATATTTTCGAGCCTAAATAATTGTGTTTATTATCATACATATTTGTATTTTAGATCATAGGTAAGAGTGTTTGCAGTCACAGGAAACTGTGACTTGTATCATAGTGTGCCCGAAGTTCGAGCATCTTGTTCGCTAGAGATAAAATGTTCTACATTTAGATTGGATATTTCGGGCGTTGCTCAAAGCCACCCCACAAGAGTTTGATTATTTTTTTTACGATAACTTAAAGACTGGTTAGCTTATATAGGCAACTGAGCATTCTGCTCGAACTGCTAAAAAATGCTTTTAACAGAATCGGGATGCTCTCTGCAAATTAGTCCTAGACGCATAAGAGTCTCGAAACCTGGTTTATTCGGAGATTCATCGCTGCTCACAAAAATTTTTCTGAGAAACCCGGTTTCTTTAACCCTTGCTTTTATTGCTTCTTCCCTCTTTTCTCTTCCCTCTTCTTATTCCTTCTTCCTTCTTCCTGCGGCCATAAGTCTCCAAATGACAATTTCCAATTCTCAGAATTGCCTTTAGGTGCGTTCTGAGTTACTCTATCTTTTGGATCAGTTAACACAATTATAGGAGTTAATCTTGGAACGGACTTTTTTAGCAATTAAGCCCGACGGCGTACAGCGCGGACTCGTCGGCGAAATTATCGGTCGTTTTGAAGCCAAGGGCTTTAAGCTAGTTGGCATGAAGCTAATCACGGCTAGTCGCGAACTTGCCGAACAGCATTATGGCGTACATAAAGAAAGACCCTTTTTTGCGGGACTGGTAGACTTCATCACTTCCGGGCCGATGGTGGCGATGGTGTGGGAAGGCGACGGCGTTGTGGCCTCGGCGAGGAAAATGATTGGCGCAACAAATCCTCTGAATTCAGAACCGGGGACAATTCGCGGCGATTTGGCTGTGAATGTCGGTCGCAATATTATTCATGGTTCTGATGCTGTGGAAACTGCCAATGCGGAAATTAGCCTTTGGTTCAAGGAAGAAGAATTGAGTGCTTGGACACCTTGTTTAACTCCTTGGATTGTGGAGTAATTTTGATATTCTCCCGATGGTTAATCGGGAGATATAGCTTTTCTCAGATACATGAAATATCATGTCGCTGAATCACTCTTAACGATAAAATATAGAAGAGTTTGACATTTTTACTCGTTACCAAGCTATTTCTGTTAATGAGAAGAAAAAACCTTAATCGGAATTTAAAAACTCCAAATAATTATTAGTCAATTCTTTGACTGCTAATTCGTAAAATTGCTGACCGTGTTCGGGGGTTGCTAAGCCCGGATTTGAACCCATTCTCCCGTCGGGAAATCGGCGGCGGAAGTCAGCAGCACCGTAAATTTTGTGCCCGGAACCGACTTCTTCCGAAAGCGGAGCTTGCTTGATTGCTTCTGGATAAAGATACTGGGTTAAGGCGACTTCGCTGGGGGTGGCGTGGGAACCTTCTTGGTTTCCGTATAATTCTTTTGCTAGTTGGTAAACTGAACCGCACATGAACCAATTGCCGATTTGACACTGGATTCGATCGGCATTTGGTAAATTTAAGTCTGACAAATGCGCGTATGTCTCGGAAAATGCTGCTTTCATTGTCGCAATGTTGCCACCATGACCGTTAATGAAGAAATATTTCTCAAATCCCGCTTTTGCCAAAGATGTGATATAGTCCCTGATTACCAATATCAGGGTCTGCGGTCGGAAGCTGATTGTGCCGGGAAAGCTGGTGTGGTGCAAGGCCATCCCGACATTAATTGTCGGGCCGATTAAGGCATTGGCAGCTTCGCCGACACCGCGGGCGATCGCCTCGGCAGCAATGGCGTCAGTCCCGATCAAGCCGGTGGGCCCGTGCTGTTCGGTGGAGCCGATGGGGATAATTATGCCTCGGGAGCTTTGGAGATAAGCTTCTACCTCGGGCCAGGTACTCAAATGCAGCAACATGATAGGCAGTCTACAGAATTTTTACTTGCTATCGTCGATCGTAGCCGGCACGGGAAGAAAAAGGAATTTCGGCAAACTTATTATTGTATTCTTAAAAAAAGCTCTACAGTGCCATCGCACCTTTACCGTTATATTACTTAACGTTAATAATTTAACCATTTGATGGCCAAAACTTTACCTTTTAATAACCTTTTAAGAGTAGTATAACTAGCATATCCCTTTAGATTGGGTGTTACGTGGTCAATTAACAGCGGGCAATGTTTTATGAAATTAACACCGACCCCGAAAAATGACCAAACTTCTGTGGCCTGGACGCAGGCAGACAGCGCAGTTCCGGCAACTGCTCTACGGCTGTATTCCTTACACGAGCAAGTAGCAAAGGTCGAGCGCGTGTCTGTGGGATGGACTGGCGAAAGATTCTAAGCGATCGAACTTTCTGGCGATCGTACAAGCGATCGCAGCGTGAGAGTACCTCAGCTACTGAAGAAGGTACCTCGCGGTAGCCACATACAAACATCACTCCCACTTATATTTATGTCTTCTGCTGAATTAAGCGAAAGTCCTTCAAGGTTGGCTGTTGGACAAGCCGGCCGTATCTTGTTATTGGAAGGTGAAGATCTGTTGCGGGAAATGCTAGCTTTAGCCCTTAAAGAACAGGGCTACGAGGTGGTGGTTACTAGCGACGGGCGCAACGCTCTGCCTTCTGTACAGGCTTCTTCGTCATACCACGGTGAATTGGCCTTTAACCTGTTAATTATGGATTCAATTAACGGTTTGGATCTGTGTCGAATGTTACGGCATCAAGGAAATCCCGTCCCTATTTTGATTATCGGTGCTAGAGGAAGTGCCAACAATTGCGCTTTTTACCTCGAAGCCGGATCGGATGATTATCTGACCAAGCCTTTTGGAATGCGGGAGTTTATCGCTCGCTGTCGGGCGCTGATGCGGCGCCAGCGCCTCGGTCGGTTACCGGAACCGAGGACGCTGCAATATAAGAGCATAACTCTGTATCCTGAAGAGTGCCGGGTGTTGGTTCGGGGTCTGGAAGTGAAATTTTCTCCTAAACAGTTTCGCTTACTAGAACTATTTATGAGTTATCCCCGGCGAGTTTGGTCTCGCGATCAGTTGCTAGAAAAAATTTGGGGCCAAGATTTTATCGGAGACAGCAAAACAGTTGACGTTCACATCCGCTGGCTACGCGAAAAGTTGGAAATAGATCCGGGCCAACCGGAATATATCATTACGGTACGTGGGTTTGGCTATCGATTTGGTTAATTTTTTAATCAGTTCTAGGGTTGCAAGTTGCAGCCGAATGGGACGTAAGGACACAACATTTTTGTGTCCTTATTTGTCTGTGTAGGTTGTGCAATGCAAGAGCTTGAAGGCTCAACCTGTAGACCTATTGTAGCGACCGCTGCCGTGATCTTTTACTCTTGGCGATCGGTATAAACTCACATCTTGCACCATTCTCAAGAACAGGCAAGATGCCTGTTCCACAAAGAGTGAATTTTCTTGTGGAACAGGCATCTTGCCTGTTCATAAAAAGCTTATGGAGAATGGTACAACATTTCAGCATAACTCAAAACTCCCCTGTCCACTCCCAACAATGAAGTTTCGAGGAATCTCCTGCAACCGCAACAGCCGCTACCATATCTGAACTGGGAATTAATTCAATTAAAGACCATCTCGATGCTTCTTCGGGGCTTTTTTCAAAATTTAACAGCGCTGCTGGTTCTCCTGGGACGAGGCTGACATCAAACTGATTCAGGGGAATTGAAAGTCCTTTGCCGACGGCTTTGATATAGGCTTCTTTGCGAGTCCAGCAGGTGAAAAAAGCGCGGGGTTGGAGATGTTCTGGGAGCGAACGCAACACAGTATTTTCTAAGGGTGAAAAAAACTTTTCTGCAATCTCCAGACAAGGAAAGTTGGGATTGATACCTTCAATATCGACACCAATATCTCGATTTTTGGTAATAGCAATTAGAGCCATGTTCCCTGAGTGAGACAAATTGAAACGGACGGTATTTCCCCCTTGCGCGGCGATGAGGAAGGGTTTGCCGTAGGGATTGTAGTCAAAGCGCAAAATGTGAGAATTTATGTTAAGATAGCGACTCAGAATCGCTCTCAGCGCGCCACGACTCACAATAAATTGCGATCGACCTTTTGCAAACCGAAAACCCTCAGCTTTTGTCCGCTCGTCGGTAGAGAGAGTCTGTTGTAAACTCTGCAAGCAAGATTCTGTTTGAGCTAGAGAGACTCGCCAAACATGAATTTCGCCCAGATCCAATGTCAAGTCTTGCGGTGGAGAATTCCACGAATCAAAAGCAGTAATCATGTATTTATAGCCTTTCTCAGTAACATGAGGTGCTCTGGCGGGCATAGGGCATAGGGCATAGGGCATCAGTTGCGATCGGTGTGTACCTCATTTTATTGAGAATTGCTATATCTTCTTTTCTGAGTCACCTCATCTAGCATTTGCAGAAACAGGTATCTTGCCTGTTCTACTTTTAGAAACAGGCAAGATGCCTGTTCTACAACAGATGAATTTCAATGGCAAGAATTAATAAATCCAGCTTTGTACAACTTTTCCCGCTAATTGCTGTCCCAACCAAGGCGTATTTGCCGATCGCGACTTCAGACTTGACCCGTCAACAGTCCAACTCATTTTCGGGTCGAACAAAATAAACTCAGCAGAGACTCCCCGTGCAACCATGGGGGGGGTTTGTCCGAGACAAACGGCAGGGCCGACGCTCAAAACTCGCCACAGTTCTAAAGCCGAAAATTCCCCTGTTTCTACCAGTCCGTGCCACAGTAAAGGCAAAGCTAATTCCAAGCCGATCGCCCCGGGCGGACTATCAGCAAAAGCCACAGTTTTCTCCTCATAAGTATGGGCGTTGTGGTCGATCGCGATCGCATCAATTACGCCATCTTTCACAGCTTGAATCAAGGCTAATTGGTCGCTGAGATTGCCCAACGGCGGTTCTAGGCGTAAATTCGGGTCGTAGGGCAACGAAGCAGTCAGAGCATTTTTCCCGCCGGAATCTTTAGAGTTTCCTGAAATTGCCCCGACATTCAACAGCAAGTGCATCCAAGTCACACTCGCAGTCACCGGCAAACCCCGCGCCTTGGCATCTCGAATCAATTCCACGCTGCGCGCCGTAGAAACGCGCATAATGTGCACCGGAGTGCCTGCAGATGCCACCAACTCCAGAATGGCAGCCAAAGACGCAGTTTCCGCACTCGCCGGAATTCCAGGCAAACCCAAGCGCACCGACATCGCACCCTCTCTCACCGCGCCATTTCCTGCCAAAGTTCGATCGCACGGCCACAAAGCCACAGATTTGCCCAAAGGCTTGATATACTCCAGCAAACGCCTCACCAGAGCGGGATTAGACAGCGCCAAACCGTCTGCAAAACCCACCACTGGACAGGAGGCCAGCTCGCCCAACTCGGCCATCTGCTGCCCTTTCACGCCCGCTGTCAGCGCTCCCCAAAAATACAAGCGGGGCAGCCCGGGCGACAAATTGCGGATATGTTGCTGCAACAAAGCTAAACCGGCCAAATTGTCAACAGGTGGCGAGGTATCCGGCAAAATCGCCACTCGCGTAAAACCCCCAGCCGCCGCAGCCTGCATCAAAGATTCGAGCGTTTCCCGCTCCTCAAAACCCGGTTCTCCGCTGTGACTGTAGATATCAGTTAACCCCGGCCCCAAAATCAGTCCCTGGCAATCCCGCACTTCCGTGTCAGCGGGAAACTCAGCAATTTTTTCCTCAACTGCTTTGATATCACCTTCAGCAATCAGAATATCAGCGATGCGATCGCTCCCTGAAACTGGATCTAGCACTCGTACATTTTGTAGCAGTTCGGGGCTCATAACTTAAGATTTAAATATATTGAAGAAGAAAGTTCGGCAACGGATTCTGTAATGGATGTAACGGATGGAAGATGGAACCGCGAAGACGCGAAGGACACGAAGGAAGAAGGAAGAAGGAAGAAGGAAGAAGGAAGAAGGAATAAAAGCAAGGGTTTTAGTAATTAAGAACGTCCTAACCATCTTGGCAGTTGCTATAAAAATTAAAACATTTTTCAGGTGGGTACTCGTAGCGGTGGGCACTGGTGTTAACTTAGGCCTAAAAGCTTGGATAAATTTCGCTTTGACACGAGTCTCGACCCCCCTAAATCCCCCTTAAAAAGGGGGACTTTGAGAAGGCTTCTTTTCCCCCCTTCTTAAGGGGGGCTAGGGGGGCTCGAAGGCCTAATCGTCAAACAGCAGACGGGTACTACATCTACGGGTTCGCGCCCAGCACTTTACTAATTACAGTGCTCCTGCGGCTGTTTGGTCAAAAACGCCGCCACTCAAATGAGTTGTCACATTCATCGCCTGCAATACCGGCAAACCATCGGGGCCGTGGGGATAATCAATCACGCTAACGGCTCCGTTTCCTTGTTTGAATTTCCAGAAATGTTCGGGTTCTAAACCGAATAGGTGGCAGAGAATAGCTTTGTTAATGGCGTCGTGAGCAACGACAATCCCAGTACCAGAAACAGATTGTACTATTTCTCGCCAAGCTGCGATCGCCCGAGTCCAAACGTGCTGCAAATTCTCTCCTTCGGGCATTTGCACTGTTTCAGGAGATGTTTTCCATTCCTGTAGCAAACCCGGATAGGATTCTTCTATTTCTGATTCAAACTTTCCTTCCCAAAGTCCGTGGCTGATTTCTCTTAGCTCATCGCGGAGTTCCAGTTGCAAACCGCCGTGATATTTGAGAATAATTTCTGCAGTTTCTTTCGGGCGCAGCATCGAACTGCTGATCGCAAAATCTAATTTTACATCCTTGAGAAATTCTGCTGCTCGCCTGGATTGTTCGCGGCCGTTATCGTTGAGAGGCACGTCAATCTGCCCCTGAAATTTACCTGCTTTATTCCAGTCGGTTTCGCCGTGACGCACCAGCAACAAGCGCGGGCCTTGGTGTCCGTCCCTCGGTTTGGGGAAAATTTCCCCGGTATGGGAAGTTAAATTCACCGACTCTAATTGAACTGCAACTTTCTTTTTTGGCTCTCCTGCTTCGTCCTTACTCACAGGGGAAGTTCCAAAATTAATGATGCTAATTCCGCAATTTGACTGTTGAATTGATTGGTAGTAATCCGGGGTAATTTCCGACGCGGTGGCGATGAGAGCCCGGTTGATTCCGTTGTGACCTATTACTAGAATTGTGCCGTCTTGGTGGCGCGATAAAAGTTCTTGCCAAAAGTGTCGGGCGTTAGCAAAAATTGCCAATACGGGAAAGTGTTCGATTTCTCCGTCAGCAGATGGCAGTTTCATGGAAAATTTGTCTGGCTGTTTTTGCCACTGCTGATATGCTTCGGGGAATTTGTCGATCGCATCTTGGCGCAGCATTCCTTCCCACAGAGGCAAATCGATTTCCATCAAATTATCAGTTGGCTGGAGTGGTGGCGGATTTGTCAAGCGCGACAGGATGATTTCCGCTGTTTCTTTGGCTCGTTGCAGGGGACTGGTATAGGCGGCATCAAAGGCGATACTGCTGAGTGTGTCGCCTACTTGCAGGGCGGTGTTGCGGCCTGCTTCTGTCAAAATCGATTTATCCAGGCGGCCTTGGATGCGGCGTTCTTGATTGTAGGTACTTTTGCCGTGACGGACTAAGATAATGCGAGTCATTCGATTTTAGATTTTAGATTTTAGATTTTAGATTTAGCCTGCTACCCCGCTGCGGTTGCGCCGTGCGGATATTACCTCATACATCGCGGGTGTTTATGCCGCACTACTCGTGTAGGGTGCGCCATAAGCACCGTTGGGCTAAGGTGTGAACCTTATGTATACATGGCGGAGCGAGGATTTGTGGCGTAAGTCTTGTTGAGGCGAGTCAAAAAGATGAGCCAGTGAAATTTTACCAGTTGTCGGGATACTCTCGTCTGCAACAACCTATGATTAAAGACGGAAAAGATTTAGCCACGGATTCGCGCGGGACGGAAAAGCAGGAATGACACTGAAGCGGGTTATTTTAGGTATTTTAACGGCGATCGCGATCGCCATGGTCGGTTTATCTTTACTTGCTAGTTGGAATCAGCCGCAAATTCAAAGTCGGCTGGAACTCTACCAGACAAATTTGCTGCTGCACGCCTCGGAGTGGCAAGGAGAAAATAATCAAAGTGCTAATTTAAGTTCGGCGCGCAACAATATTGTCGGTGCAGATCCTTTAAATACGGCTTTGACACAATATCGAGAAGCGCGAGACTCGACTCGCAAAACTCTCGAAACAACTCAATCACAATTTAAAGTAATTGAGTCTGCCATCGCCTCCAAGTCGGCTGATAATACTCTGAATTTGGCTCAAAACAAGGCTTTGTCAGAGTCTATCGATCAACAGTCAGTGGTGCTAAACGAACTTGACTTGCGCTTGGGAATTTTGCAGGCAAGCAGTGGCAAAACTGAGGCGGCTCTCCAAACTTGGACAAATTTAGTTGAGCGCTACAAAACTCAAATAGATTACGATTCTTCGGTGGTAACTGCTCAAGTTTTAACTGGAATTTGGAGCAATCCGGCTCAACTGCTGCCGGATGCCGAGCCGCGCATTCAAAAGTCTTTGGATGGCTGGTTTCGCTATCGCGCTCTAGCTCAACTTTACAAGCTGCAAGAACGTTCTAAAGAGCTGGCGGCGCTGCAAGCAGCAGAGCAAGTAATGGCTGAGCAAGCTGTAGAAAAGTTGGCAATTATAGTTGGCGTTCCGGCGATCGCACTTTGTATTGGCACGGTTTTGCTGGTTGGTTTGACCGTGCAGTGGTTGTTGCAGCGGAAGCAGTTAGATACAGCAGGTTCCGGCCCGGTGTTGGCGCGAAATGCGAGCTTGACTTGGGATGTGCCTTGGGACGGCGAGATTGTTTGGCAGGTGCTTGTGGTCGGCTTTTTCTTTGTCGGGCAAATCTTGATTCCCTATTTGTTGCTGCCTGTTTCTCTGGCTGTTTTAAAACTCAATCCTGCTAGTTTTGACCCCCGCGGCAAGGCTTTTTATATCTTTGCTACTTATTTGTTGCTGTCGGGTGGGGGGCTTTCGGTACTGTATTTTTCGGTCAAGTCTTTTTTGCCTTTGCCTGAAGGTTGGTTTCGGATTAATTGGCGGGGAAGTTGGTTTTTGTGGGGATTTGGCGGCTATTTTGTTGCTTTGCCTTTGGTAGTTTTGGTGTCGCTGATCAATCAGCAATTTTGGCAGGGACAAGGTGGCAGTAATCCGATTTTGCCGATCGTTCTTGAAGGTAGGGACAACGTGGCTTTGGTGGTGTTTTTCGGCACTGCTGCGATCGCCGCTCCGGTTTTTGAGGAAATCGTGTTTCGAGGCTTTCTGCTGCCTTCTCTGACTCGCTATTTGCCTGTTTGGGGGGCGATCGCAGCTTCTGCTTTCTTGTTTGCGGTGGCTCACTTGAGTGTCTCTGAGATTCTGCCTTTGGCGACTTTGGGTGCGGTTTTGGGGTTTGTGTATACGCGATCGCGCAATCTCCTTGCTCCTATGCTTCTCCACAGTCTTTGGAACAGCGGTACTCTCCTGAGTCTGTTTCTTTTGGGCGGCGGCGCGAGTTAATTTGGGCGGTTGTTAATAATTGTGAATTAATCGGTTTTTTTTGAGAGCGATCGTCAGGGCGATCGACTCTTGCCAAAAACAGCACTAGGGTGTTCGGTGCGCCCCTTATATCTAGCCCGGTAAAATAACCCGAATTCCTATAGGGGCGGGTTCACCCTAATCTGTAATATCAGCAACAGATCCAGATCTGCCCGCCCGGGCCCCTCACTTTAGCGGAAAAATAGGGTTTAACATGGAAGTAATATCTTGTCGGCTGATGATTGAGAAACTGACCCGGGCGATCGCACCAAGGGGAAGTTGACAATCCGGCTAATTTATAGCTAAATTTTAATTTAGGATGAGGCTTAAACCCATGAGCAATTTGAACAGCCACAAGTTAGAGGGAACGCCGAGTTGGATGCGTTTCGCACCCTACGCAGCCTTAGGTCTTTTAATATTTTCTTTCAATTCAGGCAGCGAACTCAATTATTTCTTGAGAGGCTACTTGGTGATTCTACAGGCTCAAGTCGGTATAGTTCTGGTGTATTTTGCGATGTCTAAGTTTCGCAAAAACCCACATAAATGAGTAAAAATTAGTAAGATTACTTGGCTAGCTCGTTAAATGTCGAGAGTTAAAGGTCGATCGCGAAAGTTAAAATAAAAAAACTGGGGAAAGTAAAAATGGTAAAAGATAAAAGCGTAGCAGTTGTGTTAGCTTTCTTTGTTGGAGGTTTCGGAGTTCACAAATTTTATTTGGGCAATAACTTAGCAGGGGTATTATACTTGCTATTTTCTTGGACATTAATTCCGTCAGTGATCGCATTTTTCGATTTTATCGGTCTGCTGCTGATGTCGGAACAAGCTTTTCAGGTACAGTACAATGGCGGAACTTTGCCATCTGGGTATGCCCTCAGAGCCGCAAAAGATGTTACTGGGGCGATCGGCGAATTGAAAAAACTTTACGATATGGGCGCAATTACGGCCGAAGAATATGAAGAAAAACGCCAAAAACTGTTGCGAGAATTGTAATTAAGAAGGAAGAAGGAAGAAGGAAGAAGGAAGAAGGAAGAAGGAAGAAGAAAGCCCACTATTAAAAAAGTGGGAGTGACATAAGAAAGTGTGAGAACACAACTATTTAAGGATAAAATTAAAGTGTCTCAAGATTTATACTGGCTGCGTCAAACTCCCAACTGGGTGTGGTATGCTTTTATTCCCTACTTCGGCGGATTGGCGATCGCCTATGCAGGCCAAAAGTCAAATATTCGTAGTTGGATGGGATGGGGTGTTGCAATTACTTTAGCAGCACTAGCGGTATCTTCTTCAACTAATTTGGGTACGATCGTGTGGATTGCTCAAATTGTTACTGCTTTTAGTTTGAAAAAGCGCTATCTGATCAAAACCGCACCCAGAGGTATACTGGTTCCTGCAAATGCGACGAATGCCGAAGAACTAGCAAACGTGCGCGGCAAAATAGATATTAACGAGTGTACCAAAGACGATATGGTCAGAATCTTGGGTTTGCCGATCGTCTACGCCAACGATATTGAATCTTTGCAAAACGAAGGCTACATTTTTACCCACGCCGAAGAGTTATCAGAAATAGCCGGAGTTCCCGAAAGCCACGTCAGACGCATCGCCCCGATGATTTGCTTCAGCTACAATTATCAAAAAGAATTGCAGTTTACTTGGAAACGGTTAAACATTCTTTCGCCGGAAGAGTTGATCGCCAGCGGTTTAGATCGGACTGTGGCGGAAAAAATAGTTAGAGAAAGGCAGAGAAAAGGCGCTTACAAATCAGTTGTCGAAGTCAAGCGGCGGACAGGACTGCCTTTTGATTCCTATCGCCATATTTGTTAATTTGCAGTTGTTAGTACGAACAAATTATGACAAAAAAATTAGAAGTTGACCGAGAAGAAGTGTATGATACAGATTACCTCCGATGGGCGGTAGTTGGAAAGGCAGCATTGTCGAATATCGCAGACGCATTCGCAAAGCTTTGAAAGATTCCCCCAGTCTCAAACCCTATCTTGAAGAGGTGTTGGCTGAATGCTATGCGGATGCAGCAGAACAAGCAACTGCTGAAACTGGATTGCTTGTAGAGACGTTTCCGCAAATATGTATCTACACTTCTGTCGAGGTTCTAGATTCTGATTTTCTGCCAGATGAGATGATTCAAGGGTAGCAGGGCAAAAAACTCGAGCGCCTCCTGGTAATTGACATTAAATGCACGGGCTGGCAAAAATCTCCCCCAGAAGGCGGGCTCAGCGAAATTATAAAAAAAGTATTTATCCTCTTGACATTTTCACAAAAAAATGATATTTCAGTATATTGTGAAACTCCTACTTTTCCCTAGCATCAACTCCAAGCCCGGGTAAGTTTTCAAGAATCTACCTTAAATATCAGTGGTAAGCTATCTGAATTATTATTGAAATGCAAAACGACACAATAGTAGCAGTACCGCTAACATCAAATTATGTCTGACTCTCCTCCATCCCAAATCTCCCCAGAAGCTGCACCGGAAAGTGCTGCTACCGAAAACCGCAGTGCCAAAACTAGGCAACTGTTGGGCATGAAAGGGGCCGCTAGCGGGGAAACTTCTATCTGGAAGATTCGCTTGCAATTGATGAAACCGATTACCTGGATTCCCTTAATTTGGGGCGTGGTGTGCGGGGCTGCGTCTTCTGGAAACTATGTTTGGAATCTAGAGAATTTCTTGATCGCAGCAGCTTGTATGTTGATGTCAGGGCCGTTGCTGGCCGGGTACACTCAAACTTTGAACGATTTTTACGATCGCGACATCGACGCCATTAACGAGCCCTACCGTCCAATTCCCTCCGGTATCATCTCGATTCCCCAAGTAGTAACGCAAATTTTGGTATTATTAGCCGCTGGGATTGGGGTGGCTTATGCTCTAGACTTGTGGGCGGGTCATGAATTCCCGATAATGACTGTTTTGACTCTCGGCGGCGCGTTTCTAGCTTATATCTACTCTGCGCCCCCGCTGAAACTCAAGCAGAATGGCTGGTTGGGAAATTATGCCCTGGGTGCTAGTTACATTGCCCTGCCTTGGTGGGCTGGTCAAGCTTTGTTTGGTACACTAGATCCCACAATTATGATTTTGACCCTGTTTTACAGTTTGGCAGGGCTGGGAATTGCGATCGTCAATGATTTCAAAAGTGTCGAAGGCGATCGGCAATTAGGGTTAAAATCTTTGCCAGTGATGTTTGGCATCAGCACAGCAGCTTGGATTTGCGTGTTAATGATCGACATCTTTCAAGCTGGGATTGCAGGCTACCTGATCAGCATCCACCAAAACCTTTACGCTGTCATTCTGCTGCTGCTGATAATTCCCCAAATTACTTTTCAGGATATGTACTTTTTGCGTAATCCCCTGGAAAATGATGTTAAATATCAGGCAAGTGCTCAGCCTTTCCTGGTTTTGGGTATGCTGGTAGCAGCCTTGGCACTGGGTCATGCGAGTTAAGCAGAGTTTTGAGGTTTGAGTTAAAAAATTTTGAATTCAAAAAATCTAATTCACTTCTCAAAAAAATACCAAGCTCTGCAGCGTTGTTAAGAAAAGTTTTGAATTTTGAGTGGTGAATTAAAAATTTTTTAATTCAAAAAACCTAATTCAAGGCAGCGTGTTATTCAAGAAAAAATGTCGAATTAAAAATTAAGAATTTAAGAAAGCTACCTTTTTTAATTTTTAATTTTTAATCGGACTTGATGAGGTTTGAAGGTCTGAACGTGGCAGAATTTTTCTCAAATATCAAAGATACATTGAGCAAAGTCACTAACGCAATAAGCGGTAATTCCGATCGAGAACCGCCGAAGGCTGCGAAGGGTAATAAGCTCAACTCGCCGGAATCGGAGGCGGAATTTTCTACACGGACAAGGGATGAGCGAGCGGAGTATGTGGTATCAGAAGATGCTGCACCTCTAGAAGAGTCAGAATATTTAGACTCAGAATATTTGGAGTCAGAATATTCTGACTCAGAATATTTAGAGCCAGAATACGCTCGATATCCAATAGTCAAGCGCGATTGGGAAGGGTTGAAGCGCTTAATCGCTTGGTTGGAAATTGAACCTCAAGTTACTAGCTTGCAAACCAAGGGAAAAGAATTGCTGCGGCCGGGATTAAGTTTGGGGGGAACTAAATCACCCCAAAAATCCGATCGTAGCAAATTGCCGGAAAAGAGGGCATCGCAGAACACCGAACTGCAGAGACATACGGAACTACAGGAAATTAGCGCACCCCAGGAAATTAGCGCACCGCAGGAAATTAGCACACCGCAGGAAAATAGCGCACCGCAGGAAAATACTAAAAAACGGATCTCCCGCCGCCCTAGATTTTGGATAAGTTTAGGTGTTGTCAGTATAGGCGGGGGCGCTTTAATCTACGGTTTATGGATTTTGTACGCCTTAGACAAAGGTTTGCCGGATGTTAACGATTTGTCAGCCTTTAACCGCGACGGAACGCTGACAATTAAGGCAGCAGATAATACGATTTTGTTGCAGTCGGGGCCTGCAACTAGAGATAAACTGAAACTTAAAGAAATTCCCGAACAGTTGGTTAAAGCTTTTATTGCCATAGAAGACCGCCGTTTTTACAAACATCGCGGGGTGGATTATCAAGGTATTGTGCGCTCCATTGTTTCTAATTTGATAGAAAGAGATGTAGTGCAGGGTGGCAGTACAATTACGCAACAATTGGCTCGCGTTGTTTTTCTTAATCAGGAAAGAAGTATTAGGCGGAAAGTCCGGGAAGCTCTTTTAGCTCAGAAAATAGAGCGAGAGTTGAGTAAAGACCAAGTTTTAGAACGGTATTTAAATCTGGTTTATTTGGGTTCGGATGCTTACGGGGTGGCAGATGCGGCTTGGGTTTTCTTTAGCAAAACAGTCGATAAATTAACTTTGGCAGAGATGGCAACTTTGGCGGGTTTGCCGCCGGCACCGAGCGAATATTCGCCTTTGGTTAATCCGGATATTGCTAAAAAACGCCGCAATCTTGTGCTGCAACAAATGCAGGAAGCGAAGGTAATTACAGAGGCTGAGGCGAAGCAGGCGATGGCGCAACCTATTGCGGTTAAACCAAGTGCGCCGAAGCGATTTAAAGTAGTCGCGCCTTATTTTGCTAGTTACATTCGGAAGGAATTGCCGCGCTATGTTTCTCAGGATGCTTTGGAAGCTGGCGGTTTGACTGTTGAGACGACGGTGGATTTGAAGTGGCAGAAAATAGCGGAACAGGTTGTTAAAAATGCGATCGAAGTTGATGGCAGCCGTCAGGGTTTTGAACAGGCCGCTTTAGTTTCTATGGACACTAAGACTGGGGAAGTTAAAGCCCTGGTAGGAGGTGGAAATTTTAAGGAAAGTCAATTTAATCGCGCTACGCAGGCTTTGCGGCAGCCAGGATCGACGTTTAAAGGGTTGGTTTATGCCGCGGCGATGGCGGCTGGTTTTTCTCCCTATGACGGTTACGAAGACGAACCAATTATTATCGACGGCTATCAACCGAATAATTATGGCAAAAAATTTAGCGGTTGGCGATCGATGTCTGATGCTTTGACACGTTCGGTGAATGTCGTAGCTGTGAAGGTGTTGATGGATGTGGGCTTTGAACCAGCGATCAAATTAGCCCACGATATGGGAATTAAGTCGAAATTGAGTCCGATTTATTCGCTGGCTTTGGGTTCTTCGGAGGTAAACTTGCTGGAGTTAACCAATGCTTACGGTACTTTAGCCTCGCAAGGGAATTTTATTGAAGCCCACGGAATTAAGCGGGTGATTAATCAGCGGGGAGATGTGATTTATCAGGCTAAATTTAAACCGAAGCGGGTTTTGGATAAGGATAGTGCTGCGATTACTACTTGGATGTTGGAGGGCGTTGTGCAAGACGGTACGGGGGGGCCTGCTGCTTTAAACGATCGCGCTGTAGCAGGCAAAACTGGTACTTCGGAAAACGTGCGGGATTTGTGGTTTATTGGTTACATTCCGCAGGTGGTGACTGGCGTTTGGTTGGGGAATGATGACAATTATCCCACCTGGGGAACTAGCGGTACGGCGGCCTACAATTGGCGCGATTTTATGAGTCAAGCTGTTAAGGGAATGCCGGTTGAGAAGTTTCCGAAGTTGCCGGAGTTGGAGGGCCGCAAAGGCAGTATTAAGGCAAAACCGGTGGAGCCTAAGAGGATTATTCGGGGGATGATTGTGAATGAGGATGGTGCGATCGTACCTTACAATCCTAATCCTGAACCGAAGTATTACCCACCGCAAGAGCCTGCTTATCAAGAGCCTGCTTATCAAGAACCTGCTTATCAAGAGCCTGCTTATGAAGAACCTGCTTATCAAGAACCGGGATATTAAACTATCGGTTTGGAGTAAGGACTTTACTGCTTTTTCAAGTGCTTTAGCCTCACCATAAAAAAGCCGTCCATGTGATGTCTGTGCGGCCAAACTTTCACCCATCCTTCGGGTGATGGCTGTACGGGTAAATCAATTGTTGGCGGTTCGATTTGCCAGTGAGGATTGCTGTCTAAGAACGATCGAATAACTGTTTCATTTTCCAAGGGATGAATTGTGCAAGTTGCATAAACTAATACGCCGCCGGACTTGACAAATGTCGCTGCATTTGCTAGCAATTCCGATTGCAGTTGAGATTGTTGTTGAATGTTTTCGGGCGTGTGATGCCAGCGGGCGTCGGCGCGGCGGTGGAGGGTTCCGAGGCCAGAACAAGGTGCGTCTAGTAAAACTCTGTCTGCAAGGTTAACAAACTCTGGGAAATGGCGGCTGTCTCCGGTATGAATTTTAATGGATTTCATCTGAAGTCTGTCTGCATTTTCTTTAAGTTTTTTGAGTCTGCTGGCGGTTTTGTCGCAGGCATAAATAGTGCCTTCATCCTGCATTAATTCGGCGCTGTGGGTGGTTTTTCCCCCCGGTGCGGCGCAGGCGTCGATGATTGTTTCCCCGGGCTGGGGCCCTAGTAAATGGGTGACTAATTGAGCGCTGCTGTCTTGGATTGTCCACCAACCTTCGCTGTATCCGGGGAGGTTTTGAATTGCGCCGATGCTGCCATTTAGTCTTAATGCTTGTGGCAAGTTGGGGATTCTGCTAGTTGATATGTTGTGGGTTTTGAAGGCAGCTTCGATTTGAGCGATCGAGCTTTTTAAAGGATTGATTCTCAGGTGGATTGTGGGAGATTGGTTGAACCATTCACAGAGTTGTTCGGTTTCGGTTTCGCCTATTTGTTCGAGCCACAATTTTACCAGCCATTCGGGGAAGCTGTGCAAAATTCCTAGGCGTTCAACGGTTGATTTATAATTAGTAACCGTTAATGGGTTTAAGTCGTTATCTGTTAAACGGATGTATTGGCGCAACAAACCGTTGACAAAACTGCTGAGTCCTGAAAATCCGTTTTCTTTTGCTAGTTGAACGGTGGTGTTGACGGCGGCGGAGGGGGGAATCTGGTTGAGATATTCGAGTTGATATAACCCTAAATGTAAGATGGTGCGGAGTTCGGGGGGTTGTTGGGAGGATTTTTTTGTTGCTAGTTTGTCGATGATGAAGTCGATCGATCGCATTCTCCTGACGCTACCGTAAACTAATTCTGTGACTAAACGCCGATCGAGGTCGTTGAGTTGAGAATTGCTGAAAGCGCGATCGAGTGCGGCATCTGCGAATGCACCGCGGCGGTGGACTTCGCGGAGTGCGAGAAATGCTATTTGGCGGGGATTTTGCATGGGGAATTGTTGATATGTCAAGTTATTATAGGTTGTTTGAGGATTGAAAATAAAAAATAGAAATCACGGCGATTGAAATCGCATCTATACAAACAAAGATAAGACGGCGATTGAAATCGCGCCTATACAAACGATATCCGCCTCTGCGGACGGAAGAAAATAACCCGGTTTTAACCGCCCGGTCTTTTTTGTTCAAATTTCGTCCGGATTGATGCCCATTTCTCGCAATTTCTCGGATAGGCGATCGGCTTTTTGCTGTGCTAACTCTTTATCTTGCCGTTCTTGTTCCATTTGTTGCTGTGTTAGTTCCATTTGTCGCTGTGCTGATTCCTGTTGTCTTGACAACTCCACATAAGACAAAAACTTCTGTCCATCAGGCCGATAAATTTCCAAGTCTCCCGATGCAGTTTGAAAACGGATCTGCAAACGCGGACTCACCCAACCATCCATTAATTCAATATAGTTGAGTTTTCCATCAGAACGCAGCCAACCAATTAATTCATTATCCTCTGGACTGTAGACATAATATTCTTCGACTCCATAATCCTGGTAGAAATTAAACAGCTTAAACAGTGCTCCGATTCGATTTCCCGGCGAGAGGATTTCAAAGACAACTTGCGGGGCGATATTATCTTCAAGCCACTGTTGGTAGGAACCTCTGTAACCTTTCGGTCTGCCAAACACTACCATCGTATCAGGTGCTTGGCGAGTTTTGTTATCGCCTTCGACGGGATACCACAGCAAATCACCTGCTACAAAGACATTTTCGTTGTCTTTGTATAAGGCATCTATTCCGCCTTGAATGGTGACAATTAGTTCAAACTGTTTGGTATTGTCAGACATGGGTTTGCCGTCGCTGTCTGGGTAGATGATTTCTGCTGAGGTTTTAGTTGGAATTGTTGCGGTCATGGGGATGAGTCCTTTGCTAGTATCATCAATTTCTATTTTATACCTATTTTATAGGACTTACTCACGGGGCCCAGAAACCGGGTTTTTTTACGAAAAGACTTCGTTCGTACTCGAAGATTAGGTAAAAACCCCGGTTTCTTTTTGGGAGTGCGTAAGTCCTGTTTTACTTATTCGGGTTTGGTTGACACCAATGGTTCTAATAAATTGCGTTCTTCTATGGGGAGTTCTAGCAAAACTCGTCTGTCGCCCTTTGTTTCCTTATAGCGGACTGCCGCATTCAGCAGGCGGATGGGAATTTTGAATTCTTCGTAGTTGCTGGTTGGTTCTTGCCACAATTCTAACCAAGTGCGGGCGGCTTTGTCGCTGACCATTTCTGACATGAGCGCGGGGATGTTTCGCACAATTCCCTGTCCTAAGATTGAGAGATATTGGTGTTTTTTGTAAACTGCAATCAGGGTGGTGATGCGAGTCTGACATATCGCTTTATCGTGCGTGATCGCGAATAGGTTGTTGATAATTAACTTGGCATCATCTGCCTCAGCTTCATCGCCTGGTTCAAAGCGTTGGAATGCGTCGTCTAAGGCGGCGATGCCTTCATCCCAGCGATTCAATCCGAGAATGGCAATGGCACGGTTGAAGAAGACAGATGAAGATTGATCACCAAGTTCGATCGCTTTGTCGCAAGATATTAAAGCTTCTTCATAGCGGCCGAGATTATCCAGCGTCCAGCCTCGGCTAAACCAAGCCCACTCATAATTGCTGTCAAGTTCGATCGCCCTCTCGTAAGATACTAAGGCTTCTTCATAGCGTTTGAGGTTGTCGAGTACATCGCCTCGGTTAGCCCAAGCCCACTGATAATTGGCATCAAGTTCGATCGCCCTCTCGTAAGATACTAAGGCTTCTTCATAACGTTTGAGTGTATCGAGTAAAAGACCTCGAAGAAACCAAACCAACTGATAATTGGCATCAAGTTCGATAGCCCGATCAAAGGATTCTAAGGCTTCATCATAGCGTTTGAGGTTGTTGAGTACATGGCCTCGATCAGCCCAAGCCCAGTGATAATTGGCATCAAGCTCGATCGCCCGATCATAAGATACTAAGGCTTCTTCATAGCGTTTGAGTTTGTTGAGTACATGGCCTCGCCAACTCCAACCTAACTTATAATTGGCATCAAGTTCGATCGCCCGATCGTAAGATACTAAGGCTTTTTCATAGCGTTTGAGGCCGTCGAGTACATGACCTCGCTGAACCCAATCGCACTTATCATTGGGGTCAAGTTCGATAGCCCTATCAAAGGATTCTAAGGCTTCATCATAGCGTTTGAGGTTTTTGAGTACATTGCCTCGTACAGCCCAAGCCCAGTGATAATTGGCATCAAGTGCGATCGCCCTATCCAACGATACTAAGGCTTCTTCATAACGTTTGAGTGTGTCGAGTACATCGCCTCGCTTAGCCCAAGCCCACTGATAATTGGCATCAAGTTCGAGCGCCCTATCAAAGGATTCTAAGGCTTCTTCATAGAGTTCGAGGTTGTTGAGTACATCGCCTCGCTTAGCCCAAGCCCACTGATAATTGGGATCAAGTTCGAGCGCCCGAGCGTAAGATACTAAGGCTTCTTCATAGCGTTTGAGGTTGTCGAGTACATCGCCTCGCCACTCCCAAGCTAACTTATCATTGTCGTCAAGTGTGATCGCCTTATCGTAAAATACTAAAGCTTCTTCATAGCGCTTAAGACTGTTAAATACATTAGCTTCATAAGCCCAAGCCCTCGCATAATTGCAGTCAATTTCAATAGCTTTGTCTAAACATTCCAAAGCTTCATCGTAACGCTCCAGCCTATTTAAGCAACGTCCCTTTTCCGACCAATCCCTTGCCTCGCCGCGACTTGCTACCAATTTTTCCGCATATTCTAAAGCCGAAACATAGTCTTTCTGTTCAATACAATTTCCAATTTCATCAAAATAAGCTTTCAAACGCGGGTCTTCCTCATTTCTCTCAATAGCCTCAAGCGCCCGCGTATAATATTCTCGTTCCATCACAGCATCAGGTGGAATCGGTTTCAAACCTTGCCGATACATAAAATGACTTTCTTTCTCCGCCAAATCAACATCCGCCATCCTCAATCCCAATCGTTGCTGCAATTCTTTCCGCGTATACCAAACCCGAATAAAATCTACAATTAATCGAATCGGTTGATTGCGCTGCTTCTTTACCTCCAGACAAAAACGCATCAATGGTTCCCGCAATTCATACCACGATTCCCGTCCTATTTCCTCAGTTTTGACATAACCCTTATCTCGCAAATCTTTAAGTTGGCTAGATACAGTTCGCTGCTCAATAAAACAGCGTTTAGCAATTTCTTTGACTGGTGTGGCACCACCTTGATCGCACAAAAAGTCAACAATCTTTCGCTGCTGATTTGATAGATATTTCATCCGATCCTGATAGTAGGGCGTCAGGCTATCCAGCATTTCCATGAACGGTTCTACCAATTTATCTAGCGATTCAGGAGTCATCAGAAAAGCAGAAAAAACAATGTAGACGCGAGGACTGCCACCAGAAAGGTAATGCACAACTTTAATGCGATCGCGCCCTGTTGGACTTTGAATAAAAGATGCTAATTCACTATTCCCTTCTAACTTGGCAATATGATTTAATAAAGCTACAGCATCATCGAGCTTAAACTCATCTAATTCATGTAAATGAAAAAAAGCATAAAAAGGATTATTAGAGAGCTTGACTCCATCAAACAAGCTTTGTGATGTTGCCAAAATTGTCAAAAATGAATAAGTTTGAATATACGCCCTCAACTGCTTCTGCCCGAAAACCCCCAAGCCGCTAAACACGTCCTCTAAATTTTCGACAATCAACAACAGCACCCGCTTGCCAACAAAGTCTCTCAGCAATTCTGCGGCCTTAAATTCAGCTTGCTCCGGCGACAAATCATAAAGCTTTTCAACATCATCATGTAACTCAGCTTCATATGCAGCCGAATATTCTTTAGCAATTGCCCGGAGTATTCCCCGCAATAAATCCAAAAAAGATGCAATCCCCCATTCCTCTTCCTGCAGCCACGCAATTAGCAATTTATCCCGCAAATCTTCCATCTTACCAACGCGATGATAAATCAGGGAAACCAAGTGCGTTTTGCCAATGCCGCGCGGCCCTATTAGTAGTTGAAAATGCTTGTTATCTGTTAGGGCGCTCACCCGAATTAGCTCTACTAAATGTTCTGCCAGTGCGTGACGCTGTACTAAGATAGCTTCCAGGGTTTCTGGGGCCATCAAGCTAGGAGTAAATCGAGAGATAAATGTATTTTTCATAATATCTATTGAGTTTAACTGGTTCCCCGGCTGTGCCTGGGAACCTATATCTAGAGGCTGTGCCTCGTCGGTTGCGGAGGAAAACAGGAGGCACAGCCTCCGGATCGGCGTCCCCAGGCAGAGCCGGGAAGGAGAAAATGCTTGTTAGACAAGGCTTTTAGTTGTTATACGTCTAATTTACCATAGGTATAAAAAACATACGTTAAATATGTTGTTTGTTTTTAAAAACCAACAATGTTATGCTTAAGAAGCAAACAAGCAAACAAGCGCCCCTAGCTTTTACTAGAGACGCTTTCGATCGCTTGTTTTTTTCAGAGCGACTGGCTGCCACCAGAAACGCTCGTCAAGTTCCCATTTTTACGGTCTTTGTACAGACCTAGGAGTTTATATGTCTGATTTTAGCACCAAGCAAGTCATTCTGGTTTCTACGGCTCCAACTGATTCGGCAACACCGCCTGAAACTGGAGGTTTCATGCCCTTACTGATGAACGGAGGAGTTGCAGTAGCCGTGATTTTTGCAATGGCTTACTTTTCCCGAACTTTGCTCAACTCGATTACTGAGTTGACCAAAACCCTGAACAAAAAACGCCAATAATCACGCGTTTCCTGGTTCCCCGGCTCTGCCTCGCCAGTCTTAGACTAGGGGGAGGCAGAGCCTCCAAATCTACGTCCCCAGGCTGAGCCGGCGAACAAGAAAAAATCTGAAAAATATTCCTTAAGACTTGTTACAATACACAAAACTTCATACTTTCCCCAACACTGGATGACCTTTTTCAACGCCTCCGAACCCCTAATCCGCTGCAAACAGGAACATCTCGACGTACAAGACCGCGAAGGCCTGTTGCAACTCCGCTGGCAAATTGGAAATATTACTCTTTTCTCAGGATTTTATACCCGCATCGACCAAACTTTTCTGCTTTGGGGTTTGGTGACAGCGGGGATTTTTTTTACGGCTCAGTTTTTCCCGATCAGTTGGAGCTTTCAGGCGATTCTGTGGTCAACTTTGACTCTAATTGGCACTGCGGCAATGGCCATTTTGACTTTGTTTTGGGTAAGAGTCGAGCGAGTTAGCTGGATTCTTTACTGTTGGGCGATTTTGATGATAACTGGTTTGGTTCTGACCGATTGCAGTATTTTTGCCGGTTGGGGAGGTGTGTTGCTGCACCTTTGCGATTTGTGGTTGGGGTTGAGCGCGATCGGCTATTTGTTGACGGGACTCGGTTTGCGATCGCGCACTTTTCTCCTGATTGGACTAACTCATTTATTTAGCATCCCTCTATTAACTTTTGTTGCACCTTGGCAATATCTAACCACAGGAATAATTATGACTGGCTGTTTGTTGTTATTGTCCGAATTGCAGTGGGATATGCGATCGCCGATCGACAATACTTTGCTAAGCGCAGAACAGAAAGAATTTAACAGAATTCAACAGCAACTGCGACAGAGTGGCGCGATTGTATCCGAATAAATCGCAAATGTAAAGAATTCTGTACAATAGCTAACACTTTCCATAAATCGTACACAATAGAAAGATACAGCATCAATAAAAAACCAACTTTAACCAGAACAGGAGTTTTGCTATTTGACCTGTGAATCGCCAACCTAAGGAGAACGGTGTCCGGGAGGCGACTGGCGAACAAATGCTGTACTTGCGACGATAAAAGTTAATTCGGGTTGACAGTAGTGGTTGAAATCAAAATGTGGTGCAGGGTTTTTACCGTTTCCCCTGCTTTGCAGTCTTCTCGGAGAGGCTAAACCCTCTACCAGAACAGCCTGAGGAGATTGGCACAAAATTCGACAGTTGGTCAGGCGGATTTTTGAGTCAGCGTGTTTAATAAAATTGGGAAAATGCTCGCTTAGAGCTTTGCAGGACTTACTATTAAATAAGTCCTGCTTTATGATGGGAAATTTAAATTATCTTTTACTCAGACGTGCCTTTTCGCAATATCTCCCTTACTTCCATTAAAATCTGTCCCAACATATTTTTGCCGCTGCCATCTTTACCGCAACCCCAATAGTAATCACTAGGAGAATTTTCGACTATTTCCTCCTCGCCAGTAGCTAGTAAAATTTCTCTAATTTCGGGATGAGTTTCAAATTTGCGGAGTACGGCTTTTCTCATGATATCATCTTTTACTTCTTCCCAATCTTTGCGGAGGGGACGAGAGCGATCGCGCCCCATTTTTGCTGCATCTTTCGGCGTTTTTGCTTGGCGAATTTGGTCGCAATGAGCCGTTTTGGGAAACTTTTGTGCTTGAAAATAATGTTCGGTAGTTGCCCAATATTCTCCGTCTAACTCGAATCCCTGACTGGAAAAATTAGAAAAACAGCCGTATTCGCTGCCAGTGGTGTAGAAGTAGATAGGCATAAAGTCTGCGACCTCAATTTCGTTAAGAATCTTGGTTTATCGTCAGTTTTACCTCTGTGGATTATCCACTATCTTCAACCGCAAATCAATAGTTTCAAGATGGGAACCGATGTAAGACAGCAGGGCGTAGATAAATACGATCACCCCTACCATTTCCAAAATTTCTTCAACAGAAGCCATCAAACCGTAGATCAAGTTTCGCTGACCTACCGCATCTGCATAATAGCCGCAAACCATTTCCATGCCAAGTGCTCCACCGACATATATACTGCCTGCCAGTAAAAAGAAATCCCTGGTTTTCCGGGGTAGGTGCCGGAGAAACTTGAGATAAGCCAGCCCAGTAACTACAACAAAAATCGCCCCCGGAATTACCCAAATGAAGTAAAAAAGTCCCCCTAAATCCAGTGCCTTTCGCAAGTCGTTAATAATTAATATTTCGTGCAAACTCAAGATTTCATCTAAAGAAAAAAATACAAAGATGAACCCCAGCGCTTTCCAGTGTCCAAAATACCGATCGCCCTGCTTCTTCTTAGCAGTAGCAATAATACCTAGCAAAATCGCGCAAAACAGCAAAGTAAATGACGAGTACCACGAAGGATAATTTATTTCTCTGTCTAAGTTAAACAAACTAATCCAACGTTGTTGATAGTTAAAACCGTAGCGCAGAACTTGTACGATGCAACCAGCAATAGCAAAGAAGAGCACCCAAATGCTGAGAGAGAAAGCAACTCTCTTCGGCGAAACAGAAATCAGGAATTTCATCAAGTTTTTGATAAACTAGAACAAGCAAAATCAAACTATAAAGTAAAAAGTTAGAAATCGCAAGAGCGGCGCAATCCGCCACCTCGGGTTTTTCTCTACAAAAAATCACCAATCACTGACAATGCACGTTCAAATTGAAACTTTCACTGTCCGCAAGCGGTTTGCCCTTACCATCAGCCGCGGTACAACAGCCCAAAGTACCAATTTATGGGTAAAATTAGCACACGAAGGAATCGAAGGCTGGGGAGAAGCTTCGCCGTTTTCCACAGGTTCTCGGCCCCAAACTACTGAAATTCTGCTAGCCGCATTGCAGGAAGTGGCACCGCTGCTAGAAAAGTTTACTCCGTTCGATCGCCAAAAAATCGAACAAGTATTAACAGAGGTCAACTTACCCTCAGCCGCCCGCGCCGGCATCGACATGGCAATGCACGACTGGCTGGGCAAAAAAGCAGGCTTGCCGCTGTGGAAAATGTGGGGATTAGATCGATCGCGCATCGTCCCCACCTCCGTCACAATCGGCATTAATTCCCCCTCTGGTGCAAGAGAAAGAGTGCGCGATTGGTTTGGTAAAGATGCCACAGATCCAGCAAGCATCAAATACCGCGCCGTCAAGGTCAAATTAGGCAATCCCGCAGGAATCGAAGCCGACAAAGCTATGTTAATAGCAGTGCTTGACGAAGCACCAGTTAACCTTAAAATTAGTGTTGATGCTAACGGCGGTTGGAGTTTAAAAGATGCTGCCGAGATGTGTCACTGGCTAGAAAAATATAAGATAAATTATGTCGAACAGCCGCTTTCACCCGTCGCCGATATGGAGGAATTCTCAGAACTGTACCGTCAATCGCCGCTGCCAATTTTTGCTGATGAAAGTTGCTTTAATAGTTCCGATATACCCAAGTTAGCGCACTGCGTCCACGGCATCAATATCAAAATGATGAAGTCAGGCGGATTGACCGAAGCAATGCGGATGATTCACACAGCAAAAGCCTGTAATTTGCAAGTAATGTTCGGCTGCTATTCAGATAGCGCGATCGCAAATACAGCAGCAGCACAACTTTCCCCCCTAGCTGACTATTTGGATTTGGACAGTCACTTAAATTTATTAGACGATCCTTTCACCGGTGCGATCGTCGAAAATGGGTGTTTGCTGCCAAACGGGCGATCGGGATTGGGAGTGCGGGGAATTGAGATTGGAGAATAGAAGTAAGTAGGTTGGCGCAAATAAACTTTACCATGTAACAGAATATCAAGCTATCATAACCTTTGCAATTGTTTTCCTTCGGCTCGCGAAAGCTACAGATTCACTCACTGCCTCCCGGGCTGATGTATTTTCAAGTTTCATTTACTTACAATAAACCAATGACTAAAAACTATCCCATCAAAAATGGCAAAGTTGCTATATTGTTCCACGAGGGTATTCTCGGCCGTTCCGGCAAAACAGGTTTAGCCTTTTTGCGCTACAGCGAAGCACAAATTGTAGCAGTAATAGACCGCCAATGTGTAGGACAATCTTTACCTGAATTAACTGGCATTCCTCAACAGGTACCGATAGTTGCTTCCGTTGCAGAAGCACTGCAATTGGGGCCGGATATTCTGCTAATTGGTATCGCTCCTTCCGGCGGTGTTTTGCCTGCGGAATGGCTGCCCGAAATTAATCAAGCGGTAGCAGCAGGTTTGTCAGTTGTCAACGGTTTGCACGCGAAACTTGCACCTTTGATAACAGTTCCCTTAAGCGAAAATCAATGGATTTGGGACGTGCGTCAGGAACCGAAATCTGTGGGTGCGATCGCCTCTGCTGCTGCTGCTAAATTAAGTTGTCGCCGCGTGTTAACTGTCGGCACCGATATGAGCATTGGCAAAATGTCAACCAGTCTGGAACTCAATCGCACTTGCTTGCGGCGGGGTTTGCGTTCCAAATTTTTGGCAACCGGACAAACGGGTTTAATGATCGGAAATGAAGGCATTCCTTTGGATGCCGTGCGAGTTGATTTCGCCGCTGGTGCTGTCGAACAAATGGTGATTAAATTGGGTTCTGAATGCGATATTCTGCACGTAGAAGGGCAAGGTTCGTTATTGCATCCGGGTTCGACGGCGACTCTGCCGCTGTTGCGGGGTTCCCAGCCAACTCACTTAATTTTAGCCCACAGAGCCGGACAAACTAGCATTCGCAATCACCCGCACGTATCGATTCCCAGGTTATCAAAAGTGGTCGAATTGTACGAAATGTTAGCTGCTGCTGCGGGTGCTTTTTCAGGGGGAAAAGTGAGCGCGATCGCCCTCAACACTCATCACTTAAATGAGGCAGATGCGCTGTTAGCAATAGCTGAAGTTCAAGCAGAAACGGGATTGCCTTGTACCGATGCGGTAAGGTTTGGTGCGGAGGTGTTGTTGGAGGCGATCGACAGTTGATATGCTACAAGAAATTACAACTAGCAAATCGCTACAGAAAACTATTACACAAAGCATTCAAGCAAAAACACTGACTCTGCTAGATGTCGAAACAAAATTTAATTTTCAACTTTGTGAAGACGAGCAATTCTTCCGGGAGTAGATTGACGATTTACCGGAAATTAGCAATGACAAAAAGCGAGCGCTCGACAACGTAAAAGCAGGTTATATCAACAGTGTCAAGTACGCGATGCTGGAAGATACCGTAAAAATGGTGGTACTGGCTCCCTTGCTATTTTTAGCAGATTTCTACTTGACTCCCTTTCACATAGAGGCAGAAAAATCAGTAGAACTGACTATTGAAGATGAAGATACAATTGTCAAGGGTAGCATCGATGTCCTGCTATTGCTGAAATCTTTTTGGGTAGTTGCGATCGAAGCAAAACTCTCTCAATATTCCGTTGAAGCTGGGCTTCCTCAGTTACTATTTTATATGCTAAATGACCCCAGCCCCGAACCAGTAACATTTGGGCTTCTGACGAATGATAGCAGCTTTCGATTTATCAAAATGACCAAACGAGACACACCGCAGTATGCCGTCTCTAAACTTTTCGATATTGCGAATCCCGGAAATGAACTTTACGAAGTTTTTCGCATTTTGAAGCGGCTAGCTGGTATAATTTCTAGTGATTGAAGTTATACTTAAATGCACCCTCGGGAACTCGACCCGGAAAATAAGAATAAATTTACTAAGTAGGTAAGCGGGATTAAACCGAGCTATGTAACAATATGTCAACAGGGCTAACTGAGCCACGCTTAGCGCATTGGGATACTTTACAATCCTTAACATAATTGTGTTTTACAGCGCCTACCTACTTAGGTATTGATAACAAGAGTTAATTATAATGAATGATTTAGTTTATTTAACTGCTCATCAATTAGCAAAAGCAATCCGCGTTCGTCAAGTCTCTTCAACAGAAGTAATAGAAGCTTATTTGAGTCAGATTGCTCAATACAACCCAGCACTAAATGCGATTGTGACTCTGGATGCGGAAAATGCGCTCGCGCAGTCGAAAGTGGCAGATCGAGCATTAGCTCAAGGAGAAAATTGGGGGCCCTTACATGGAGTACCCGTAACTATCAAAGACACCCTCGAAACCAAAGGATTAGGCACAACCAGCAGTTATCAACCCTTAGCTAATTATGTCCCAAAGCAAGATGCTACCGTCGTCGCTCGACTGCGTGCTGCTGGAGCAATTATTTTGGGCAAGACGAATACACCACAACTAGCTGGTAACTTTCAGACCAACAGTCCTCTGTTTGGTAGAACAAACAACCCTTGGAACCATGAATATACGCCAGGCGGCAGCACTGGGGGTGGAGCGAGTGCTATAGCTGCGGGGTTATCCCCTCTTGAACTTGGTAGTGATATTGGTGGGTCAATCCGCGTTCCCTCTCACTTCTGTGGCATTTTCGGCTTGAAACCAAGCCAGAATCGCGTCTCAACATTTGGACATATTCCAGAATTACCAGGAACACCTAAAACTATCCACCACTTACAAACAATAGGGCCTCTTGCCCGCTCTGTAGAAGACTTGCGATTGTGCCTGTCACTGATTCAAGATCCAGACCCCCGCCAGCCAGAAGTAATACCGATATCCAAACAAGTTAACCCAGCAACCACGCTACAATCGTACCGCTACGCTTGGACAGAAGGTTTTGGTGAGATTCCAGCCACAGCTCAAACCAAAGCTGCTCTAGAGAAATTAGCATCATCCCTGACAGATATAGGATGCTGTGTAGAGCAACTGAACGAGCCGCCAAATTTTGATAGCAATGCGGTACGTGATACTTACCTCAATATTTATAAATTTGAATTGGGTTTATCCGGGCCACACCTGACGCAGATTCAACGGCAACAACGATATGTCACCGCCCTCATTGAGCGCGATATTCTGATTGCTAATATCGAAAGTTTCTTATCTAATTGGGATGTTTGGCTGTGTCCAGTGGTGCCAGTGCCTGCTTTCACCCACCGTCAGCCAGGAGAACCCATTGAGGTGGATGGTCGCGAGTTCTCTTATTGGACAACAATAGGTGCTTACGTAACAATTTTCAATTTAACTGGCAACCCTGCCGTAGTGCTGCCCTTTACCCAGTCAAAAGAAGGACTACCCATCGGCGTGCAAGTGGTGGGACGGCGTGGAAGCGATCTGAAACTGCTAGAGATTGCGGAAAAGTTAACTCAAGTAACTGGTTTTTTTCAACGCCCGCCTGGGTATTAGAAATGTCATTTGTCATTGGTGTCGGGCATCTGACTGCGGGAGCAATGACCAAGAGCCATCGGCGTTGTCCCAGCCCATAAAGATTACTCTGTACCCTACGGTATAGCTTGAAAAAAGCCTGACGGTAGTTAAGTAGGTAAGCGCGATTAAACCGAGCTATGTAACAATATGTCAACAGGGCTAACTTAGCCACGCTTAGGGCATTTGGATACTTTACAATCCTTAACATAATTGTGTTTTACAGCGCCTACCTACTTAAAGCTAATTTTATGGAATCATAATGAATGAAAGTTTTTTTTCGTTGCCGTCTGAATGCGCCATCCGCCCAGCATCAGCTCAAGACATCAAATCAATTAGAATGTTAGTGTGGAGCGCCCGACTCGATCCAACTCAGTTGCGCTGGGAGCAATTTTGGGTCATCGAATGCGAGGGAAAATTGGCAGCTTGCGGACAGTTGCGGAACTTTGCGGGCGCGCAAGAATTGGGCAGTTTGGTGGTGGCGAAAGATTGGCGCGATCGAGGTTTGGGAAGCTACCTCACAAAATATTTAATTCAACAAGCTACAGAACCGCTATATTTAGAATGTTTGGGAAAGCGGCTCGCATCATTTTATACTCGCTTTGGCTTCGTAGAAGTTTCCGTACAAGAATTGCCGCAGTCGCTTAAATTCAAGTTCGGTTTGTCTCAATTAGCTAAAACTTTATTCAGAATTCCTGTAACAATTATGCAGTATCAAGCAGGTTGTCTATAATTATGACTTTTCTGAGTTTAAGATTCTGAATTTATGAATGGATTTTAAGTTCGACCTGTTCAATAATTGGATAACAGGGTGCGATCGAGCTACATCGATCAAAAACTCCTACAGCCTCCTGATATCTGCGTCAGTCTCGATCGCCTATTTTCTATGCCTAAATAGGTAGGTACAAATCAACATCGCATGGGGAGGGCGGGTGAGAGGCGAAGTTGACTTGCTTATATCATAGATCCGCTTACGGGCCGCTAATGGCGCACAGGGTGTCAGAGACCGGGTTTTTAGGGGTTTGGTGCGTAAGTCACGGACTAGATATGTATGGATATTCCGGATTGGGCGATCGAGACGGCGTAAGTTCATAATTCACTGTTCGCGGTAGTCCAGTTGGCTAAATTGGCACAGCCACAAGCCTGATCGTTAGGCCCAAACCGTTGCAAAATCGTTGTTTGCAGGTTGGCGAGTGTCATGTGCCAGTACCAGACTCGGAAAGTGGACTGGCGATCGCACCAAAGATATTCGACTCCTGGCAAATTAGTAAATGTAAAGCAAGTGAGTCACAACCCAATCAAAAAATTCAACCCAAAAATTTAACCCAAAAATAAAACATTTTCACAGCAGCAGTAATGCGGAATCAGTCAATCTCTAATGTAGCTAACAACATCTACCCTTGAGGCAAATCCCACCAACTGCTCAACCATGAAATCCTTAATTCAATACCTCGGAATTAGTGGATTTATACTCCCCCCAACCGCTTCTCAAATCCCCTCAACATTTCAAAAATTCTTTGCTTTTTATCCTGATAAAACCACGGAAGGCAAGAACAATGAAATATCAAGGCAATCAATCAATCTCAACCGAGGAAATGCAGCCTCTCAAATAGCATAAACCGACAATTACACATCCATATATTTTAACACCACAGGAGTAAATATCATGTTCAACGTAGTAAAAGCTTTCGGATCGATTTTCTCCACCCAAGGATACAGCGGCGCTAACAATATGCTCATCAAAAATTACGTCAACACCAATTTCCACTACTTCAACGAAGAAGCAGTAGTTGATGAATCGATTTACCCGAATCAAACAGGTCGCGTCCGCTTTCAAGGTAGCTGGTGGCCCGCACGTTGCGATCGCCAAATCACCCTAACACCAGGAGACACCGTTTATGTCATCGGCGTTGACAACATCACTCTGTTAGTTTCCCTCGCTCCCGCAGACTAAATCAGAGCATGAACAACCTGGTAATAAATCCCAACCAGGAAATGCTACTTTTCAAAGAGCATAAATAGGCGAGTAAAAATCAATATATTTTAACACAAAAGGAGTCAGGAAAATGTTCAACGTAATAAAAGCTTTCGGTTCAATTTTTTCTACTCACACCTACAGCACAGAAAAGAATCTCTTAATGGATAACTACATCAACACCAATTTTAACTATTTCAACGAAGAAGCAGTCGTTGATGAATCGATTTACCCGAATCAAACAGGTCGCGTCCGCTTCCAAGGTAGCTGGTGGCCCGCACGGTGCGATGGCCAAATCACCCTCACACCGGGAGACACCGTTTATGTCATCGGCGTTGACAACATCACTCTGTTAGTTTCCCTCGCTCCCGCAGACTAAACTAGAAAGTAATCTCAACTTTTTCACTGTCAGAACCCCGACTTATTGAATAAGTCGGGGTTCTGACTATTCTGTTTTTTAATGCCAATTTGGCGATCGCTTCCACTCAACACCTGACGCAAGACAGCAATATCTGCCTCCGTTTATTTGCCCGTAGAAATATGGCAGCTCGCGCTACTATAAAAGGGCATTTTTGAGAGCTTGTTTGTTGAGGCGATCGCCGAGTTGAGATTCGCTACTTTCTCCGGTGACTGCTGCTTGTTCTGATGCCTTTTTTCGCTTGTCGATTTCGGCGCTCGGCAACGACAATTTTTTCTCACTATACTCGTTTAGCATTTAGCTTTTATCTATTTCACTCTCCTCATCTTTCTGCAACGCAGCCAAGATTTGAAAGCACAGCCGGAGCAGAAAGAGCAGAAATCCTGCTTGGGGATTGAGCCAGGTGGCAACACCCACTACAGTAAACTCGATTACTTTGAGCCCTTTCTTTTTGTTGGATTTAGACATTAGAATCACCTTTTTTTAATGCTTAAATCCATTGGAACAATTAGAATTGAGAGTTATTTAAACTGATTTGACTGACTTAGGCTGATTTAACCTGACTTAGACTGGCTTCGGGCAAAAAAAGTAGCTAAACTATCTGTGTACCCTTTGCTCGTTTGCTCGTAATGCCCTTTCCTCATGACTTCTTGACCGAAATCGCTCGCACGAAAAAGCTGACTGACCTAGAGATAGCTGTTTTTTTGCTGCTATTTGGTCAAGATAAAAATAAGGTGCAAATTGCCATTGAGCTTAATACAACTGAAACCGTTGTTAGTACGCGGCTAACAGGGGTTTACAAAAAGTTTGGAATCAACGAGCCGGGTCCTGTTAAAGAAAGGGAGTTACGGCGCTATTTAGAGGAGCAGCAGAAACGTAAACCAGCGAGTTCACTGTCAAATCTGCCTGCAGAGAGCGTCAAAGATCCTGTTGATGCGTTGGTTCAGCAGGTACGATCGCGCCTCCACGATGATATCCAACGGTTGCACCGCACCATGCCGCTTTGGGGGATCGATCGTTGGGTGCCGTTGGGTGATTTGTTTGTGGATGTCAATATTCTGGAGGAACTCAGTAGTAGTCGTAAATCGGAATTGGATGACTTGTGGCAGGACTTCAGCCAAAATCGCAGCTACCGCAGTTTCGATCGCATTGGTTTGGGCAAAGAGCTAAAACGGGTATCAGGTTTAGAGGTGCTGACAAAGAATGCGAACCTGATGGTGGTGGGCAAACCGGGTTCGGGAAAGACCACGTATTTGCAGCGAGTGGTGATGGAGTGCAACGCAGGTAATTTACAAGCGCGCCGGATTCCGGTTTTGATTAAACTGCGAGATTTTGTCGAGGATGGGCGTGAGGTTGCCTATTCGCTAGAGCGTTATCTAGAGGGATGCTGGCGGTTGTCGGACCCAGAAGCTCAATCGATACTCGATCGAGGTCGGGCGCTGGTGCTGCTGGATGGGTTGGATGAAGTGACGGGAGAAGATGGGAAGAACATCGCCAAGGAAATCAAGCGGTTTGCTCGCACTTATCCGCAGGTGCAGGTAATTGTGACCTGTCGAACGCAGAGTCAGGAATCGCGGTTTGAGCGGTTTGATTATGTGGAGGTGGCGGATTTTAATGAAACGCAGGCGCGGGCTTTTGCCCAACATTGGTAGAAGGCGGTGATGGGGGATGAGTCGGGGGGACTGGCAAAAGCCAAGGAGTTTCTCGGGCTGCTCTTTTTGGAGGAGAATAAGCCGATTCGGGAGTTAGCAATTACGCCGATTTTGCTGAGTTTGACTTGTGCGGTGTTTCACCGCAAGGGAAAGTTTTACTCGAAGCGTTCCAAGCTTTATGAAGAAGGGTTGGAGTTATTGCTAGAGGAGTGGGACGAACGTAGGGGAATCGAGCGAGATGAAATTTATCGCGATTTGTCAGTGGAGCGAAAGCTAGAATTATTGAGCTTTCTGGCAGTGAAGAAGTTTGAAAAAGAGCAATATGTGCTATTTGAGCAGGCAGAAATTGAGGAGTATATTGCGGAGTTTTTGGGGATTGGGAAGCGGGATAGTCGGGCGGTGTTGAGGGCGATGGAAGCGCAGCATGGATTGTTGATTGAGCGATCGCAAAAAATATGGTCTTTTTCGCATCTAACTTTTCAAGAATATTGTACTGCTTACTTCTTTACAAAGATTCACAGTCGTGACTCAGAAGACAAAGCAACATTGCAAGCACTAGCTCATCATGTTAATGAGTATCAATGGAAAGAAGTATTTTTTTTGACTACAGAAATGTTGGATGATGCCAGTATTCTAATATTGAACATGGAATCAGCAGTCCAAAAATTGAGCGCCGTTGGTAAACTTACGGCTTGGTTGAACTGGGCACATTCTTCAACAAATAAAGCAACAGGAGATTTTAAACCTGTTATAAAAAGAGCGGCAGCTATGTACATAGCTTGTGCATTGTCTCCAGATATTATCCATAATATGGCTCTGGCAGAATGTATGAATTACCTTTCAAGATTAATTGATAGAATAGCACATTCTGACGATATTAAGGAGGTATTGAGAAAGTTCGATACCTTAGTTCGCCATCGCGAGCGCCCTCAGAATAAAGTTATTTATTTAGCTCAAGAAATTGTGCCTATCATTCATGAATTAGAAATTTTTAGTGTGGTTGATTTTGAACTTTTAATAAAAAATTTTCAGATGTTAGAAATTGAAACTCCAAAAATTGAGAAAATTGAGAGAGTTTATGACCGAGAATCCTACAATCTACTTCGATGTTTTGTAGATCGGGTTTTCCAAGTATGGGCTGAAAGTTTAAGTCTTCAGCAAGAATGGAAAGCAATATTTAGAACCGAAGGGGAATTATGGAATTATCTATATGCAAACGAAATGGTTATAGCTTGTAAAGAAAGGGCAGTAAAAATTTCGCTAAAAACATGGGAATCAGTTCTTGAGAGAATGTTACTACCGATCGCGGAAATCGAAAAATGCAAACTGGAAAAAACCGAGTAGGGCAATTCGCTATAAATCCTGTCTTATCTAATTTTGGCAGGGTTTATTTGAATAAACCGTGCCTTGAGTATGCTTAAATAAGCTTAGACACTCGCTAACCATATTTAAACCAGTGAACTTTCAATCAGTCATTGCCACCTTAAACAAATTCTGGAGCGATCGAGGCTGCCTGATCGCCCAATCCTACGACACAGAAAAAGGTGCAGGAACCATGAATCCCCACACCTTTCTCAGAGCAATTGGCCCCGAACCTTGGTCAGTCGCCTACATCGAACCCTGTCGCCGCCCCACCGACGGACGCTACGGCGAAAATCCCAACCGCTTCCAACATTACTATCAATATCAAGTTTTAATTAAACCCTCTCCTCCCAACATCCAAGACATCTATTTAGACTCCCTCAGAGCATTAGGAATTAGCCCTGAAGACCACGACATTCGTTTCGTCGAAGACAACTGGGAATCGCCCACCCTCGGAGCTTGGGGCGTCGGCTGGGAAGTCTGGCTCGACGGCATGGAAATCACCCAATTTACCTACTTTCAACAGTGCGGTAGCATTGACTGTCGCCCCGTCTCCATTGAAATTACCTACGGACTAGAACGCCTAGCAATGTATCTGCAAGAAGTCGAGGCCATGACGAAAATTCAGTGGAAAGATGGCATAACTTACGGCGACGTTCACCTGCAAGGAGAAATAGAACAGTGTACTTATAACTTTGAAGCTTCCAATCCAGAATTGCTGTTTACTCTATTTGGATTGTACGAGCAAGAAGCCGAACAATTGACAAAAAAAGGATTGGTTTTGCCTAGTCTTGATTATGTGTTAAAATGTTCTCACACTTTCAATTTGCTCGACGCTAGAGGTGTGATTTCGGTAACTGAAAGAACCCGCTACATCACAAAAATTCGCAACTTAGCGCGGCGAGTTGCTCAGCTTTATTTAGAACAGCGCGAAAAGCTGGGTTTTCCTTTAGAAAAAGCTGTAAAAGTTTGAGTTTGAATTGTGGGGCGGGCATTTTGCCTGCCTTAAGAACGGGCAAGATGCCCGTTCCACAAAGAGTGAGTTAAATAGGGGAGTGGGCATCTTGCCTGCCTTAAGAACGGGCAAGATGCCCGTTCCACGAAAGCCATATTTTTAATTAATTAAATGCCTAATTATTCCGAAAATAATACAGAAACAAATCCTCAACTGCGAATTGACAGTGTAAGCTTGAAAACACCGATCGCCTCAAGTCATTTGTTGGAAAATATATCATTTCAGGTAAACAAGGGATCTCGCATGGCAATTGTTGGCCCTTCAGGTGCCGGCAAAACAACGCTGTTGCGGTTGCTAAATCGCCTCAGCACTCCCACCAGCGGCTCGATTTATCTGGAAAATACAGAATATCGCCAAATACCTGCGATCGAACTCCGCAAACAAATCACCCTCATCCTGCAAGAATCCAAGCTTTTGGGAATGTCGGTGCGAGAAGCATTGGCTTATCCTTTGAAGCTGCGGGGCGTGACTTCATCAAACATTTCTGAGAGAATTAGCGGGGCGATCGAACAACTGCATATACCCCAAGAATGGCTCAATCGCACCGAATTGCAGCTTTCCACAGGCCAAAAACAGCTCGTGGCGATCGCCCGCGGCATCATCCTGCAACCAAAAATCTTGCTTTTAGACGAGCCAACATCCGCCCTAGACGCAGGAAAAGCCGCTCACCTTTTGCAAGTATTGACACAGCTAACAAACGGCCAAACCACAATTGTAATGGTAAACCATCAATTAGAATTAGCCGAGCAATTTAGCACGCGAATTCTGCATTTACAGCGCGGAAAGCTGATCGAAGATTTGCCCTCTCATCAAATAAATTGGGTGCAACTGCGGCAAAATTTAATCCAAGCAGAAGCAGAAGCCCAACAAGAATGGTGAACCAGCTAAAAAATATTTTCTGCGACTAGATACGCGGTGGAAATCCCAGAACCTTTTTCTCAAGTTGCGCTTAAGGCTGCTTGAATCTCTCTGAGAGATGCGATTGCACTTGTATTGGCTTGGTTTAACCTCTGCTTGCGTAATTCATTTGGATGTTTTAACCGCAGAGGGCGCAGAGGGCGCAGAGAAAGAGAAGATAAGAGGGAAAGAGAGAAGTTTACAAATTGCTGAGGATTGCTAGAGATACAGTCAGATATTAGCTTTGGGAATGTTGTTTAATGTTGGCATTTGTGCTTTTACGCTAAATCGCTACTGCGGAATTAAACCCATTTTTTGATAAAGTGGCCGGACTAAGTTTTTTAAAGCTGGCAACTGTTTGGTAAAAACTATGGAGCCTAAAACACAAATTATACCTCCAATGATGACTGTATTGGGAGCGCCGATATAATTTGCCACTCCGCCAGCAACTAAATTCCCAAACGGTGTCACTCCAAAAAATGCCATCGTGTATATGCTCATCACTCTTCCGCGTTTGTCGTCTTCCACAATTGTTTGCAAAAATGTGTTTCCTCCTGCAAATTGCAAAATGAAGCCAAACCCTACAAACAACATCATGATTAATGACAGCCACAAGACGCGGGACAAACCAAAACCTATCAGTCCACATCCCATAATTGCCGGTGAAATCGCAATCCATTTGCCGAGGCCAACTACACTTTTGCGCGAAATCAAATAAATCGCCCCCCCAAAGGCGCCAACTCCCGAAGCAGCCATCAAAAAGCCGAGGGTTTGTGCGTCGCCGTGCAGAATTTTGGTGGCAAAAATTGGGACTAATACTGTGTGCGACATTCCGGCAAAACTGACTAAGGCTAATAGCAGTAAAATTGCTCGAATCGGGGGAAACCCGAAGGCATAAACGAATCCTTCTTTTAATCTTTGTAAGGGTTTGGTATTAGTTGCGGCAATTTTACGGGCTTTGATCTGCATCGCTAATAAGCCTGCAATTACGGCGATGTAGCTGAGCCCGTCAATGAGAAAGCAATAACTTGGGCCGACTGTAGCTATTAGCAAACCTGCAATTGCTGGGCCGATTAATCTGGCGCCGTTGAACATGGAAGCGTTGAGGGCGATCGCATTTGCTAAATCTTCTTTCTTTTCTACAAGTTCCGGCACAAAAGCTTGCCGTGCCGGCGCGTCAAAGGCATTAATTGCGCCTTGGAAGAAACTCAGTACCAGGATCTGCCAAATGTTCACCACTCCTGTTAGCGCTAAAAATGCTAGGGCTAAGGATTGAACCATTGCTAATATTTGAGTGGCAATTATCACTCGGTGGCGGTTCCAGCGATCGATTAAAACTCCTGCAAAAGGCAGTAAAATTAATGTGGGTATTTGACTTGTAAATCCCACCACGCCGAGCATCCAAGGTGAATCGCTCAAATTGTATACAAGCCAAACAGTAGCGACTTGCGTCATCCAACTGCCAATCAGTGAGAGGCCTTGTCCTGCAAAAAACAGGCGATAATTTCTCGATCGCAGCGCTGGAGGAATTTGTATAGTTTTGATTTTTGCTAGTAGATTCATGCGAGATTACGGCTAGAGCAATCCTATTTGATTTGTAAACATTTTGTTGGGGTAGCGCCCCTGGGCTTACCCCTAATTAGCGAAGGGCAACCATCGAGGGACTGCCCCTAGACTCATTATTACGAATCATTGAGAATTGCGATATGAGCCGAAAGTTCTATTTTACAGCTCCCGAAAACCCGGATTTGAGTATTGTTAAATTTTTGCCCGCAGCAAAACGATCGCCACATTTAATTTTTCTGTCGCGATCGCTTGACTAACGAGAAATTACTTCCCCGAACCCTTCCCTCAATTAATGCTCAACAGCCAAGTACCGAGATAACGCAGCAAGGGAACGTCACCGGGGGTGCGGATGCGGACGTTGAAATGGTACATTCCGCCGGGAGATGGGTTTCTGACGTTGGAGAGTACAACCTCAACATTGTTGCCGGCGGCAATTGGTTCTTTGGGATAAATTTCTATGAATCGATTTTCTTTGTCCCAGATTACTTCTTGCAATTCTATTGTTTTGTCTTTGACGCGCACTTTAATGTCTTTTTGGTCAAATTCGCCTTTGTAGTAGTCTGGATAGGATATGTTCAGTTGGGCGATCGCCAAACTTACTTTTTTGGAAGGAATTCGCAGCCGATATCTATCGCCGCTCATCCCGGCTGTACCGTAATCCAAGCGATAGCTTAATTGGTTGGCCCGCTCGGGGCCGCCGAAAATCGTCAATCCTGGCATCGACTGGGCTAAACTGATGGCGGGCAATCCAGCCACCAAGCAACCTGTAACCGCTAGTGCTGAAAATAATCGTCGCATAACAACTCCTCTAATTAAACTCTTGGTGAACCTTAAATATTGCTCGCCCGAAATTTGCGATCGTGCCTACAATAATATCGAATGTCTCAGCAATTTGATGAGGGCGAGCGACCGGCGGCTGAGGTCACTTTTTTTTGCGTAATTTTTGCGTAATACTGATAACAGACATTCAAACTACATAAGTAGGCGACATAAAATTATATCATAATCGGTGGCAAACTTAACAATTTAGCGAATTTGAATGTATAAGATAAGTTAAAGATACGGGTCGAATTTGGGCGATCGGCTTTAGTATCAACGAGAGAAGTTTAGGGGAACGGCTGCTTCAATGTAAAGCAAGGCATCGGGCGATTAAAAATCGCACTTCAAGAAACCTGCGGAGGCAGGTTTTGTCTGTGTAGGCGCGGTTTCAACCGTCCTAGGAAGGCTTAAATAAGGAGAGTGTATGAAATTAGCGATCGCAAAAGAAATAGCAGCAGGGGAACGCCGGGTGGCTTTAGTACCCGACGCTGTAGCCAGATTAGTCAAACAGGGCGTCGAAGTTTGGGTTGAGGCCGGTGCCGGCGCACAATCCTTTTTCTCGGATATTGCTTACGAAGAAGCGGGAGCTCAGGTTGTCGCCGATACAGCTAGGCTGTGGGGCGAAGCCGATGTCGTCGTGAAAATCGGGGCCCTGCAAGAATCAGAAGTTCATCAACTCCGGGAAGGAGGCGTTTTCATCGGATTTTTGAATCCTCTGGGAGATCCAGCTTTAGTGCAGCGTTTAGCCGATCGCCAAGTAACGGCTTTCAGCATGGAAATGATCCCGCGCACCAGCCGCGCTCAAAGCATGGATGCACTGTCATCTCAGGGTAACGTCGCCGGTTACAAAGCGGTACTGATCGCAGCCGCAGCTTTGCCAAAGTATTTTCCGATGCTGACAACGGCGGCGGGTACAATTCGCCCCGCGAAAGTATTGGTAATGGGTGTGGGCGTTGCTGGCTTGCAGGCGATCGCCACGGCGCGCCGTTTGGGTGCGGTAGTCGAAGCTTTCGATATCCGCCCGGAAACAAAAGAACAAGTGCAAAGTTTGGGCGCTAAATTCCTTGATGTCGAACTCAAGGAAGAAACCGTCGCCGCTGGAGGCTACGCTAAAGAATTATCAGAAGCCGCCAAAGAATACACCCGCCAAGTGCTCACCCAACACGTCAGCGCTTCCGATGCAGTGATTACAACCGCTCAAGTTCCCGGCAGAAAAGCACCTATTTTAGTTACTAGAGAAATGGTTTCTCAAATGAAGCCCGGATCGGTAATTGTTGACCTCGCGGGCGAACAAGGCGGCAATTGCGAATGCACGGAAGCGGGGAAAGATGTTGAATGGAACGGCGTTAATGTCATCGGCCCGATTAATGTGCCTTCGTCGATGCCGGTACACGCTAGCGAAACTTACTCGAAGAATATCTCCTCTTTACTTCAGTTGATGGTGAAAGATAAGGAGCTCAATTTGAATTTTGAAGACGATATCATCGCTGGTGCTTGCGTTGCCCGCGACGGTGAAATTAGCAACCAGCGAGTTCGCGATGCTTTGGCAGCTCAGGCTTCAGCCGTCAGTTAGATTCTGTCGTTATGAGGCAAAGTCCGGCAAGGGTTGAAACCCCTGCCTCAAAGCTAAAGTCCTCTTAAGAGGACTGAAGAACTGATTAAATATCTCCCAAAAAGGCTTTTTTTGTTTGGTGACTAGGGCCAGATCCCCCCTAGCCCCCCTTAAGAAGGGGGGAACAAGAAGTATTCAAAGTCCCCCTTCTTAAGGGGGATTTAGGGGGATCGAGACTCGGCAACAAACGAGAGATATAAAGGACTTTAGCGTTAATTTCACACCAATTACCAATTACCAATTACCAATTGTTATGGCAGAAGGATTGATTGCAGGTTTAGTGGTGTTTACTCTGGCGTCGTTTGTGGGATTTGAAGTAATCAATAAAGTCCCGCCGACGCTGCACACACCTTTGATGTCGGGATCGAATGCGATTTCGGGAATTGCGGTTTTAGGTGCAATTCTGATTTCTGGCCAAGGCAATGTGACTGTTACTTCGATTTTGGGGACGATCGCGATCGCCCTGGCCACAATTAACGTAGTCGGCGGTTTCTTAGTAACCGATCGAATGCTGCAAATGTTCAAGAAAAAAGAGGTTAAAGCGTGAGCGATTTTCTGCCCAGTGGCATTCAACTAGGTTATTTAGTTGCCGCATCTTTGTTTATTATCGGTTTGAAACAGTTGGGTTCCCCTGCAACCGCGCGTCAAGGAAATGTGTTAGCTGCGATCGGGATGTTAATTGCGATCGTCGGTACGTTGCTGGAAAAGCAAGTAGTCAGCTACGAATTGATTGCTGTCGGAATTATCGTCGGTTCCATTTTGGGAACGATTATGGCGAATACCGTGGCGATGACGGATATGCCGCAGATGGTGGGTTTGCTTAACGGTTTCGGGGGCGCGGCTTCTGCACTCGTTGCTGTGGGCGAATTCTGGCGCTATCTCAGCATCCCGGAATCGCCAACTCCAGACGCGACAATCACGATTCTTTTGGGTGTGTTGATTGGCGGAATTACTTTCACTGGTAGCCTTGTGGCGTTTGCGAAACTGCAAGAATTGCTACCTGGTGCGCCCATGACGTTTCCGCTGCAACAGCCGTTTAATGCCATGCTGGCGATCGCACTTTTAGCCGGCAGCGGTTATATGCTGTTTAACCCGGAGAATGTGCCGGTATTCCTGGCTTTGGTGGCGATTTCCAATATTTTGGGCATCATGTTTGTGCTCCCGATTGGCGGTGGCGATATGCCGGTGGTGGTGTCGCTGCTTAACTCTTATTCGGGGATTGCGGCGAGTGTGGCTGGGTTCATTTTGATGAACAATATGCTGATTATCGCTGGTGCATTGGTGGGCGCGTCGGGGATTATTTTGACGCAAATCATGTGCAAGGGGATGAATCGATCGCTTTCTAGTGTGCTGTTTAGCGCCTTTGGTAGCGGTGGCGGTAGTTCTGCTGGGGCTGCTGGGGCTGCTGGTGCTACTGACAAAACTGTTCGCAGCATCAATCTCGAAGAAAGTGCGATGATGTTGGGTTATGCGCGATCGGTTGTAATTATTCCCGGTTACGGAATGGCTGTAGCGCAAGCACAGCACGCGGTGCGCGAGTTAGCCGACGGTTTGGAAAAAATGGGTGTTGACGTGAAATACGCGATTCACCCGGTGGCTGGGCGGATGCCGGGGCACATGAATGTGCTGTTGGCGGAAGCAAACGTGCCTTATCCGCAGTTGTACGATATGGACGACATCAATCCGCAGTTTGAAGAAACGGATGTGGCGTTGGTGATTGGTGCGAATGATGTGGTGAATCCGGCGGCGCGTCACGATACGGCGAGCCCGATTTACGGGATGCCGATTTTGGAGGTTGATAAGGCCAAACATACGATCGTGATTAAGCGCGGGATGAGTGCTGGTTTTTCCGGTGTTGACAATGAGTTGTTTTACAAGGATAAAACGATGATGTTGTTTGGTAGCGCTAAGGATGTGGTTGCCAAATTGGTTTCTGAGGTGAAGCAGTTGTAGGATTTTGCAACCGCTGATGAAGGCGGATTAACGCGGATTAACGCGGATGATTAAACCCGGTTTCTACAAGAAACCGGGTTTTTGTTGGGGTTTTGTTTTGATATCAATATTCTTCAGTCTCCAGCGAGAGGGACTTCGTTTGACTCTTAAGCGATTTCAATCGCCGAGTCTTATAAGCTAATAGTTTGTATGCAGTCGATTCTTGACTTCCGAAGGATCGGCTGTCTCAAAAAATAGTTCCAACGCTTCGATCAGATTTCGTCGCGCTTCTTCTATATTGTCACCTTGGCTGGCAATATCAAGTTCTGGGCAAAGGGATATATATCCGTCGCCTTCTCGTTCAATAATTGCTGTCAACTGTTGTGTTGACTTCATAATACTATAATAGCATTATTCGACATCAGGCAAGTTTTCGGGAATGCGTTACTTGGTTGATGTAGAACTTTTCAACTTAATTATCGCTCTTGTCGTCTATCAAAACTTTATCGAGGATTCTGTACCGTGAATAATGGTGGAAAGTTTTTTAACGTCGCAAACCTGACTATCGGTGTACTAAGTTTGTTAGCGGCTGTTGTCGGTGCCGGAATTGCTTATGCTCAAGGTTGGCAGCCGCTGTTATTTGAAAAAGATGCTCGTTTTTCCTGCCAACTTCAGCCAGATACTCAGCGGGGTAGTGAAGTTTGGACTGTCATGTACCGTCACGATAAAGGTCAACAACCTTGGTTGAAAATGGTCACAACTTTAGGCGGTGATTATACGCCTGTAAGACGCTGCCAAATAATTTCTGAAAGCTTGAACGGTTATCGCAAAGATGGTTTAATTCGGTTAGCTTATAGAGACGAGCCTAAGACGCCGAATCAATACGTGATTTGTGCTAAAACTAAGTTGAGTGGCGAGGGTTGTCCGCTGTTGGTGACGTTGAATCCCGGTAGCGAAACGGAGGCTTATAACGCAATGCGAGATATGACTGAAAATTTGCTGAACGGTACTGGGGTTTATCAAAATAGCGAGGGTAAGCAGGTAGTTCCTAAGTTTTCTCCGTCTTCGCCCGAGATTGATTTAACTCCTTTTTTGGCTGAAGAGGATCGCCTTGCTGGATCTAATTCTGCTAAGTGATATCAGGTGCTATTCCCAACTTTGTCATTGCGAACGAAGCGAAGCAATCGCAAGCCTCTGCGATTGCTTCGCTTCGTTCGCAATGACATACAAGAATGAGGTTAATAGACATCATATAAGCGCCCAGTGCCCGGTATCGGAAACCCAGACACCGCATGACTCTGTGGATTGGGAATCCTTCACAATTCTTAATAAAAACTTGAGGTGTTTATTAGGTTACAATTTTATCATTTTTTATTGGTGAGAAGACGCCACAGCAAAGCACCCACCCACCGACATACACTCCCAAACAACGACCCAAACACGCAAATAACACCACCAATTCCCGCAGACAAAACAACCCCCGCACCATCTAATTCTAGATAAAAAGCTAGCCAAACAAAAAACAACACCATTATCACATCAAAAAACGCACCACGCCTATCACCAATAGACAGCTCCCACCACCACCACCCCATTAAAGCCACTACCTCAACCACCACCCAAACCACCCCCGTCTCACCCCCACCCAAACCCCTACTCCTCCACCCATCATCCCATCGTGACCACACACTCCCACTCTCGGCTTGAGTTGGAGCAAGGCGGGCTGTAAGTGCATTTGTATTAAAATTTGCCAGATAAGTTTTAATAGGAATTCCCCTCGGCAATTTATCCTTCGCCTGCCCGTGAACTGCAACCACTTTACCGCTAGCATCTAAAACAGGCGCGCCACTTATCCCAACAGAAAGTTGAGCTGTATAGTTAATTCCATATCCCTCCGCCAAGACAACATTAATTCTCGATACTGAACCTTCCAAAAATTCCGGCGCTAAATCTTCGTTTTGAAGAACTGGAAAACCCGAAATATAGATTTTATGTCCTACTTTCAGCTCGTTAGAATCACCAAAATTGACACTGGGATAAGGACAACTTTCCCCGGCAGACTTAAACGTCACCACTGCTAAATCGTAAGTAGGACTTGTTTGAATTCTGTCAGTTGTATGACTTTGTTTATCCTGATAAGTTTGCAGTTTCAAACTATAGCCTTTAACCACATGACCGGCCGTGAGAACAGTGCAAACTCCCTTTTTTCCCGGTATAATAAACCCCGTACCGTGTCCGCCTTGATTTTCGTAGTAAATCAGCACGAGGCTCTTGTTAACTGTTTCAGCAATTTCTTGAGATGACTTCGGCTGCGAACAACTTATTAATGAGAGTACGATGAGGATAAAAATTAGCCAGCAAGAGCGGAATTTCATGAATTTTGCTGATAGTTTTAGGGAATAAGGGAGTAAATGAATAATTTCTACAACAGTGATGTGTTGTTTTCCAGGTAGGAGATTAACAGGAAATCATAGCATTTTTTTGAAGTCGTAGCTACGGGTAAGGACACGGTAGTGCCCAGAGGTGACAAGTTAAGATTTAGGACTTACGGACTTCGACAAAGAAACCGGGTTTTTACCGAATCAGTCCGCAGCAACAAAGTATTTTCGTAAAAAACCCGATTTCTGGGCCGCCATGCGTAAGTCCTTATAATTAAATCCCCCATTGCTCCCGAGATTAGGTAAAATTATTGGCGTGTCTGAGGATAAACTATATGCGCTTGGTTAAATATATTGCGATCGCGATCGTCAATGGTTTCGGTGTCGTCATCGGTATTATTTGGGTTGCAGTCCCCACAACACTGGCTCAACCTTCCTTAAACTACCAACTCGCACTCTCTGCGCGACAGCCAGAGCGCGAAACTCCGCAATCCCTTTCCGAACTCTACAAATTGCGCGATCGGCTGAAAGTACAATTAGATAACCTTGCCAAAACTCCCGACAGCGCCCCGTTTCCGGCAGAACTTTGGAAATCAGCAATCCACCGTCAGCAATCTCAAACTCTGACGCAGCAACTCCAAAACGTTCAAAGTCAGATTCAAATAGAAGAAAGAGCCAAATATAATTGGGACGATGCTGCTAAATTAGCCGCCCAAGCAGTCTTAATTGGACGCACTTCTAATCCTTCTTCTGCTACTTGGGAACAGTCCCAGCGGCTGTGGCAGTTGGCTATCAATACGCTGCGACTCATTCCTCACGATTCTTTTTTGGCCGATGGGGCGATGGACAAAACCATCGAATACCAAGGAAACCTCAGTGTCGCTACCTATGAAATGCAAGTTGCACGTTCTGTTGAGAAGGTTAGAGCTGAGGAAGAAGAGATAAGAGAGCGAGCCCGCAAAGAGCAAGAGAAAAAAGAATTTGCTCGTCGAGAAATTGAGAGAAAAGAACAAGAGAAAAAAGACCGGGCTAGAAAAGAACTAGAAAGACAAGAATTCCAAAGGCAAGAATTAGCCAGGAAAGAACTTGAAAGGCAAGAATTAGCCAGAAAAGAACTAGAAAGACAAGAATTCCAAAGGCAAGAATTAGCCAGAAAAGAACTAGAAAGACAAGAATTCCAAAGGCTAGAGTTAGCCAGAAAAGAACTAGAAAGGCAAGAATTAGCCAGAAAAGAACTTGAAAGACAAGAACTAGAAAGGCAAGAATTAGCCAGAAAAGAACTTGAAAGACAAGAACTAGAAAGGCAAGAGTTAGCCAGACAAGAATTAGCGCAAAAAGAATTAGAAAGGCAAGAACTAGAGAGAAATCAGCAAGCAACTCCTCCACCAACTCCTGAATCAACGGCAACACCAACTCCCGCCCCAGTTACGCCTGCTGCGTCGCCGCCGAACTTTTTCTTTGCGGGAGATACCAACAGAGATGGCCAAATTAACGAGCAAGACGAAGCGGGAAAAGAACAATGGTCTTTGTCCAAGGGCGCGCTAATTTTATTTAACGATCGCAATAACGATCGCGGCAAGATACCGACTTGGAAACAAACCAAAGTTAGCGCTCCCCGCCGTGCAGCAATGCTTTCTCAAGTTAACTTAACACTGTCTGAAAACTTCAAAACCTCTCAACTATTTATCACGGCTGACAGCATTGCTAGCCCTCACATCAGCGTTTTTCAGAAGACGGGCGACGGCTGGCAACCTGTAGATATATCCGGTGCTAAACCTCTAGTTTTCAGCACGAATATTGTTTTAGGCGTAGAAGCCAAACAATTTGCCGATCGCAATTGGAACGGCACTGTTAATCTCAAAGCAACTGCCCAAAACAACGGCCAAGAAATTGCCTCCACAACAATCCAAATGGGCGTTAGTCCTTGGATGATACCGCCCAATACAGCACCAGTAACCGAAGTTCAGGTCAGCGACAGAGGCGCGGTTAACAGCGAATTTATCTCGCAACTAAAACAAGCAGTAGAACCCACGGGCGCTAAAGTAAAAATTCTCCAGGGCGATCGCACTTGGATGCAAGATACCCAGAAAAACGGCTACGTTCAATTGCCAGAAAAATCGGATATACGCCTGTTTAATGTAGCCATAAAAAGCAATAGCGAACCCGAGAAAAACCCGCCTGTTAAATCAGCTCAAAACCGGGATTTGAAAGTATTTAAAATTGGCAATCCTCGTTCTTTAGACCCTGTAAGTCAGTGGTCTGACGGATACGGCAATTTGCAGGTGACACCGCCGATTCCCGGACACCCAATGGGTCGAGTTTATTACGGGAATTCGGGAAATGCTAGTTTTAATCCAGAGGTACTTGATTTTATTCAAGCTCAGAGAATTCAAGGGCCGCCAGTGGATATTGATACTTCTTGGCTTCTGACTCGCCAAGTCGATGAAATTATCAATTTTATTCCCACTCAAACTCCCGGACAATATGTAATGGCAATCGCCAGTCCCGAAGCCGGAGTTAAGCTGTTGGAAGAATTGCAGGAAAAAGGTTACGGCGATGTGACGATCAATCGTGGTTTGAGCACTCAAACAACTGTCAGCGCCGCTTTGCAAAACCGTGCTTTAATTCAACACAATCTCTATTTGCAAAATCAGAAACTTAATCCGATTATAGAGAAGTTGAAAAGAGAGTTTTTGCTCAAAGACGACCAAATTATTCAAGTTCCGGTGATGTTTGGCTACAGCGGTTATGCTTGGTCGCCAAATATGGTCAATTCGGTGCCAGTTAACGGCAAATTGTTAGTTTCCAATCCGCGCGGACCAATGATTGAGGGTGTAGATTACACTCAGGAAAGATTGCGCCAACTGCTGCTTCCTGCTGGCGTCAGCGTTAGTTTTCTGGATGACAGGTATTATCAAGAATTAAAAGGAAACGTGCAGTCGGCGACGAATACTGTGAGGAAGCCTGAAGAGCGGCCTTTTTGGCAGTCTTTACCTAATAATTGAACCCAGTAGTAATTTGCGATCGCAATTTGTACTCAATATTTACCGAAAATTGGTAAATTGCGATCGCCCCAGCAGATAGATTTCTCGATAGACACGGACGGCAATTTGTCAAGAGCCTTGCCGTAGTTGTTCAGTGCAGGCGATCGCACCAGTAACGTAAAATGTCTAAAAGCGGTCTTTGTAAAATAAATTTAGCCCCATGAGCGACGAACAGGAAAAAAAACAAATTTTGACTCAGCAACCGGAAACAATTTCCACTGCCAGTGATGAGTTCGATCGCAGTGAAATTGCCCGTGGCGATGCAGCTTCAGCATCAGTAGAAACTCCCGCAGAAATTGTCGCGCCCAAAGATATTTCAGCGCCAATCGACGAGGCCGAAACAATTCCAATTTCCGCCGATAGCGCGCCGGCAACAACTCAAATTGCAAGTTATCCGCCTCCAACAATTCCAACTGCCAACCCCGAACCAAAACCAGCTCGCTCCTGGCAAATCGTAGCAGTTTTTCTCAGCGGAATGTTAGTTGGTTCTGTCCTTAGTGTCGGCAGTTTGGTAGCGTGGAGAATGTATCAGGAAAGAGCGAACCTGCAAATCAAACTACCCGCTGACGTACCCCTCCCCGAAAGCCCTCCGCCTGTCGCAACAGCGCCCGCCAACCGCCGGCCCGGACTTCCCCCAGCACCTGGAACTCGACTGCCCGCCACAATCTATCCGTCGCCCCGTCCCACTCAAATACCCTCTGTGTCGGGTGTTCCCCAACTTGCTTCGCCGTCACCGTCGCCGTTGCCGTTGCCTTCTCCTTCTGCTTCTCCCGCTGTGGTTGAAACCCCTGTAACCGAGCGAGTTTACTTTCAACCTGGTGCTACGGGAACTACTCTGAGCAATAGTTTGCGAGCCAACATATCCAGGCGCTACTTACTGGAGTGCAATAGCGGCCAAAGCATGACAATAAGTGTTCAAGAAGGTCAAGTTAGCGCAGCAATTATTGCTCCTAACGGTGAAAACTTAGGTACTGCTGACAGCACAGGTCAGTGGCAAGGTCAACTAGCCAGTAGCGGCGATTATACTATTGAAATTTCAGGCGATCGCCAAGCAAACTACCAAGTTAAAATTGAAGTGAAATAGCAACTATAATTGTATCAGGGGGTAGTTACCAAATACATAAAGTCCCCCTGTAGCTAATTACAAATTACAAATTACTTATTACCAATGATCGCACAAGTATCTGAAAACATCTACGAAGCAAAAACCCAGGAAATTGCCAAAGAAATTTTGCGGGTAACTCAAGAGAAAAAGCGCTCTTTTTTCGGTCAACTCCAAGACCAAATGCGCTGGGACGACAAACTGATGGATTGGGCCATGGCCAGCCCCGGACTGCGGGTGCAGTTGTTTCGATTTATTGACTGTTTGCCGGCCCTCCGCAGCAGGCCGGAAATTGCCCGCCACTTGCAAGAATACCTGAGCGCTGAAGAGGTAGAATTGCCCGAGGCATTGAAAAAATTGCTCAACTTTGCTAGCCCTGATTCAGTTCCGGGTCAATTGGCGGCGACGACGGTTGCGCCTGCTGTGGAAACTTTGGCGCACAAGTATATTTCTGGGGAAAATATCAAGCAGGTAATTAAAACCTTAGAGCGGCTTCGCAAAGATAAAATGGGTTTTACAGTTGACCTTTTGGGCGAAGCTGTCATCACTGAAGCTGAGGCGCAAATTTATCTTAACCGCTATTTGGAATTGATGGCGGAACTCGCGAATGCAGCGAAGAATTGGCCGCAAGTAGATGCAATTGACAAAGCTGACGGCGAAACTCTGCCCCGAGTGCAAGTATCGGTAAAGTTAACGGCTTTTTATTCTCAGTTTGACCCGTTGGATGCTAAAGGTAGCGAGGAGAAAGTAAGCGAGAGAATTCGCCTGTTACTACGCCGCGCGAAGGAATTGGGAGCGGCTGTTCATTTTGACATGGAACAGTATGCTTACAAAAGTTTAACTCTGACCATTCTCAAAGACTTATTGTTAGAAGAAGAGTTTCGCAGTCGCACTGATATCGGAATTACATTGCAAGCATATTTGCGCGACAGTGCTCAAGATTTGCAAGGTCTTATTGCGTGGGCAAAAAAACGCGGAAATCCGGTAACAGTGCGGCTGGTAAAAGGCGCTTACTGGGATCAGGAAACTATCAAAGCGATGCAGAAAGATTGGCCACAGCCGGTCTACAATGACAAAGTTACTACCGATGCAAATTTCGAGCAGATGACGCAGTTGCTGCTAGAAAATCACGAATATTTGTATGCAGCTATTGGCAGTCATAATGTGCGATCGCAAGCGAGGGCGATCGCCATTGCCGAAACTCTCAATATACCGCGCCGCCGCTTTGAAATGCAGGTACTGTATGGCATGGGCGACAAATTGGCTAAGCTGTTGGTCGATCGGGGTTATCGCGTCCGAGTCTACTGCCCCTACGGCGATTTGCTACCGGGAATGGCTTATTTGATCCGCCGTTTGCTGGAAAATACCGCCAACAGTTCTTTCATCCGGCAAAGTTCCGAAGAAATGCCGATCGAACAATTGTTAGCCGCGCCCGTTGCTAACGGAAATGACCAGCTAGTTTACAGCAAAATATTTCCCAACGTTGCCGATACCGACTATGCCAATACCAAATTGCGGCAACAAGCAGAAACAGCCATCAAATTAGTGCGGGCTAACTTAGGTAAAACCTATTTACCCCTAATCAATGGCGAGTACCAAAATACTGAAGCAACAGTTAATTCCCTCAACCCTTCCAATCCCACAGAAGTAGTCGGCAAAATCGGATTGCTTTCCGAAGAACAGGCCAAACAAGCCCTGGAAGCAGCAAAATCAGCCTCTACCAGTTGGCGGAAAACCTCTGTCCGCCAGCGTGCAGGCGTCCTCCGCAAAGCCGCAGAGTTGATGGAACAGCGGCGGCACGAACTGTCAGCTTGGATGGTGTTTGAAGTCGGCAAACCAGTCAGAGAATGCGATGCCGAAGTTTCCGAAGCTATTGATTTTTGTCGCTACTACGCCGACGAAATGGAACGGTTAGACCAAGGAAAAAATTACGACATTCCCGGAGAAACTAACCGTTATAGCTATCAGCCACGTGGCATTTCTTTAATCATTTCGCCTTGGAATTTCCCACTCGCAATTCCCGTTGGCATGACAGTTGCATCGCTGGTTGCTGGTAATTGTACTTTACTCAAACCTGCGGAAGTATCCTCAGTAATTGCAGCAAAAATCACCGAAATTTTGCTGGAAGCCGGAATCCCCAAAGGCGTATTTCAATACGTGCCTTGCAAAGGTTCAACCGTCGGCGCTTACATGGTGAAACATCCTGACGTTCACATGATTACTTTCACCGGTTCTCAGGAAGTGGGCTGTCAGATTTATGCCGATGCTGCGATTTTGCAGCCTGGACAAAAACACCTGAAACGAGTAATTGCGGAAATGGGCGGAAAGAATGCAATTATTGTCGATGAAAGTGCGGATTTAGACCAAGCAGTTGCAGGCGTAGTTTATTCGGCATTTGGATACAGCGGTCAAAAATGTTCCGCTTGTTCGCGAGTAATTGTGGTCGAATCGGTGTACGATAATTTTGTGGCAAGATTGGTAGAAGCGACGCGATCGCTCAATGTCGGCCCCGCAGAAAATCCCGGCACTCAAGTCGGCCCTGTGATCGATGCCAATGCCCATTCGCGCATCCGCGAATACATCGAAACAGGCCGCGCCGAAGCTAAAATAGCTTTAGAAATGCCGGCACCGGAAACCGGTTATTTTGTCGGCCCAGTCATTGTTACGGAAGTATCCCCGACAGCAACTATCGCCCAAGAAGAAATTTTCGGCCCTGTTTTGTCGGTGATTCGGGCAAAGAATTTCAGCGAAGCGATTGTTATTGCTAACGGCACGAATTTTGCTTTAACCGGCGGATTGTATTCTCGCACGCCTTCGCATATCGATCGAGCCGCATCCGATTTTGAAGTCGGAAACCTGTACATCAATCGCGGAATTACCGGCGCTGTGGTATCGCGGCAACCCTTCGGAGGATTCAAACTTTCGGGAGTTGGTTCTAAAGCTGGCGGCCCGGATTATTTGCTGCAATTCCTCGAACCCCGCACCATAACCGAAAATATTCAGCGGCAGGGTTTTGCGCCGATTGAAGGAGTGGATGATTAATCATTCCTTTGTTCGTACTGAGGACTGAAGTCCTCTCTCTGGCTGTTAAGTTAGTAGGGTGCGCCTAGCGCACCTTACGGGTGGGGTAACAGAAAAAATTTGTGCCAGATTAGCTAGTTATAAAATGGAATCTACGAAAGAGCGCGATCGACTAAATTCTCACAACCCTTCACTTGACAAGTGGCTGCGATTTTTAATTATCGCCGTATTAGTCATAGGCATTTTATTTCGATTCGCCAATCTCGATCGCAAATTTTACTGGATCGACGAAACATATACTTCTTTGAGAGTTTCGGGCTACACCGAAGCCGAAATAATCAAACAAATTTCTTACCAGAAAATAACCTCGCCTGCGGATTTACAAAAATATCAGCAGATAAATTCCGAAAAAACTGTAAGCGATACCCTGAATTCTTTAGCAACAGAAGACCCCCAACACCCCCCTCTGTATTACGTACTAGCGCGATATTGGGCGCAATGGTTCGGCAGTTCCGTGGCCGCAATGAGAAGTTTGGCCGCCGTGATTAGTCTGCTAGTATTTCCCGCAATTTATTGGCTGGCTTGGGAGTTATTTGAATCTTCAGCAGTAGCGTGGATGGCGATCGCACTTTTCGCGATTTCTCCCTACCATATCATATTTGCCCAAGAAGCAAGACAGTACAGTTTGTGGACAATAACTACTATTTTATCCAGTGCAGCCTTGCTGCGAGCAATGCGCTCTGACGAAAATCAAAATCCTGTCGCCCTAGTTCTTCCCTGGGCGCTTTATGCAGGCACAGCAACACTGGGATTGTACACCCACTTGTTATTTGTCTGCGTCGCTGCCGCCCACGCAATCTACGTCGCAGTTATTGCCAACTGGCGCGATGTGAAAACATTCATTTCCTATTATGTAGCAGCTTTAATCGCTTTGATCGGCTTCATGCCTTCCCTCATAAATACTGTAGAAAACTTCAATCAAGTTAGAAGCACAACAGTATGGGCCGAACAAACAAATTACTTAAGATTAGTCAGCAGGTGGGTTGGTTCCCTCAGCATAGCATTTTTTGATATAGGCATTGATGGGACTGCCAACGCCACACAACTAGCCTTGCTAATTCCAGTTGGTATCATGATTCTAGCTTTAGTCGGCTATGCCCTTTATTTTTTATACCGACAAACACCAAAGCGAGTGTGGTTGATTGTATTGTTATTAATTGCAACAACAGCTTTATTTTTAGCACTACCCGATCTAATCAAGGGTGGAAGGCGATCGGCAAATCCGCGATATTTAGTTCCTTGTTATGTGGGAATTCAGCTAGCAGTGGCTTACCTGCTGTCGGCGAAAATTAGTAACAATTTGGAGAAGTTAAAACAGCAAAAACTGTGGAAAATAGTTATAGTTGCAGTTTTTTTCGCAGGTATTATATCCGGTGGAGTTAGTTCTCAAGCAGATATTTGGTGGAATAAAGGCAGCGGTTGGTTGCGTGCCTTGGAAGTAGCTGGGACTGTCAATCAAGCCAGCAATCCCCTAATTATCAGCGATGCCAATATCGCACATATCATGCCTTTAAGTTATTACCTAGAACCAAAAGTCAAACTGCTAATAGAACCCCGCTGTTACACTTCTTGCTACAAAAATCGAGAATTGGCAAAGAAAAAACCCCAACCGCCACCAATTCCCGGGGGTTTCAGTGAGTTGTTTTTATACAGACCGTCCTCTACTTTGCGATCGGCAATTCAGCAACAAAACTATCAAATAGATCCGGCTGACCCTAATGTCGAGCTTAATCTGTGGAAAATTACCAAAAAATAATCTAAAACATTAAAGCAAAAAACACGGGTTTGCTGCCAAAAAATAAATGTCTTATTCACTGCAACATACGGACGATAAACGGTATTTTCGGAACTATGTCGCAAGTATAGTTCAATAGGGTTGCTTTTCGCGGTAAGCTTAAAGTTAAGAATCAAAAAATAACATCAAAAGTCTCAAATGACAGTCACTGAAACCTCCAACATTCGTAAACTGCTGTGTGATCCCGACTTAGGGCTGATTCCTCACCTAGAAAAGTGCCTGAAAGATTTGCACTCATCTGCGATCGCCAGTGGAGAGAAATTCAAGGTAGAACCTTACGATATAGAACTCAAAAGCTGCCACACCCAGAAGCATCCCAACGACCAAAAACCCCTTGTCACCCAGTCAGTGTTAATAAAAGTTCCCTTGACTGGGAAAGTTCAAGACAAGATGCACCTATATCTGATCGCAACTGAGTTGCAGAACCAAATCGACTTCAAAATTATCGACTGGAGTGCCTTAGAACGCCGCCAATACGACATTCAGGGCATCCCCTTAAAGCAGCCGATCACCAAAATAGACGGCCAGATGAATTACGAGTTAGTATTCGATCGACCAAGCTACTGCTGCATCACCCTGTGCCGCCAATTTGACTTAACTTACGCCGCCAATTTTTAATACCAATTCCCAAAAGTAGTGATACAGATTAATTTTAGGGAAGCGTCTGTAGGGACAGGGCAATGCCATGTCCGGCGCGGGGAGTAGGACACGGCATTGCCGTGTCCCCACGGTTTGCTTTTAATAATTGGTAGAAGATTGAGGATTGTAGAGCGCACCAGATCGAATTCAAACCGATCGATTGGCAGTTTCCGCAAGAATCCTCTTAATATCAGCAGGAGTCAGACTCGGATTAGCTTGTAACATTAAAGCTATCACCCCGGATACTTGTGGCACTGCCATTGAAGTACCCGCAAAATATTGATAGGGAATCCCCGGTTCCGAAAGCGACACAGTTGAATAAACGTCACCAGAACCCGTCGTGCCACCGTCGCCGCCCGGACCAACAAAATAATTAATGGCCTCCGAACCCGCCCGGTTAGAATAATTCGCAAACAAGCCATTTCGGCTAACAGCACCGACAGCAATTCCTACCTCATTGGCAAACCGAGCTGGATAATCTGCTTGTGCGCGAGCATCATTTCCGGCAGCCGAAATCACGATCGCGCCTTGAGCTTCCGCCGCTCGAATCGCATTCAATTCTTGATCGTTCAACTGTAGGCCACCCAAACTCACATTAATAATCTTCGCTCCATTTGCCACCGCATAATTAATCGCATTAATTTCATCCCGAATTTTACCCACTCCTGCCCCATCAAGTATTTTTAAAGGCATAATCTTCGCAGTGGGAGCCGTTCCAGTAATCCCAACCCCATCTTTTTTCGCAGCAACTAAACCCGATATATGAGTGCCGTGATTGTTATCATCCATCGGGTCATTATCGTTGTTGACAAAATCCCATCCTCGGAAATCGTCAACAAAGCCATTGTTGTCATCATCAACCCCGTTGCTAGCTTTATTGCGACCGATCGCATCAACACCAGTTTCCCCCCCATTGCTCCAAATATTCCCCGTCAAATCCGGGTGATTGTAGTCAACTCCGCTGTCGATAACTGCCACCACAATTCCGTCTCCAGTCAAGCCTTGGGCCCAAACTTCTGGAGCTTTAATTAAATCTCTGCCCCAATCCTCGCCACCCAAATCGGGAACATCAGGAAAAGTTGCAGTACCTTGAGCTTTAGCAACTGCTGCCGCTGCATTCACCAAACCGAACCCAAAACGAGAGTCAAAACCCTGCAAGTTGCTCGGATTGTTAGGAGAAACAGTTGCAGGAGTTGCAGACAGATTTAGGGTGAAATCTGTACTGCCTTGGTATTGATAAATTCGGACAAAGTAAGTTCCTGCGGCTACACCGTCGATGTCGATCGACTCCGGCGATAAATTCGGTTGTTGAGAAGAAGCAATAATATCGGTGAAGTCAATAGAATTGTCGCCGTTAAGATCTTTAATTAGAGCAACGTCAACATCAGCCGTCAAACCGCTGACAGTTAATTTAAAGTCGCTAATTGCAGGCAAAATAAAGCGGTAAAGGCCGTCTGGCCGGGCGTTGCTAACCGAGTCTGCGATCGTTTGAGTGTCGCCCAAAATGCCTAAATCGCGAGCTTGATCCAGTTGGTTGCCCAATACGGTAGTTGCAGAGATGAATGTATCGGCGAGGTCTTGTGGAGATGCGTTGGCTACCAAGCCTAAAATAGCATTGGATTGGCGAATTTTAATTAATGTATTGGAAATACCGGGGGCGATCGAGATTTCTTCGAGGATCAAGTCAGCTTCGGTAAGGTTGTCAGTCAGTCCGATCGAATCCACAAAACTGTTAAAGTCAGTAATAACGTCTGCAGCAGCCGGATCGGTGACTGCGGAGTCGCTGCGGAGGACAAAGGTATCGAAGCCCAAACCCCCTGTCAGCATATCTTTGCCGCCATCGCCCACTAAAACGTCGCTGCCAGAGTCACCGTTGAGGGCGTCATCTCCCTTACCTCCCTGCAAGGTATCGCTGCCGGCATCGCCAAACAGGATGTCGCTGCTGACACCGCCGTTAAGCACATCGTTGTCTGCACCCCCGAACAGGGTATCGGAATTGCTGCCGCCGAGAATGCGATCGTTACCATTATCGCCGCTGATGCGATCGGCATCCGACGAACCGATAATAAAATCGTTGCCGCCGAGGGCAAAAAATCCGTTAGGATAAGGAGTCAAAAAGCCCGGAGTCAAGGCGAAACTATTGGGGCTATCATCTAAAAGATAGGAAAGACCGTCAGGGCTCGGGCCGGGCATAGAAATGTACTCCTAGCGAGGTATATCGATCTAAATTTTAGATTTTAAATTTAAGTTTGTGGTTAAAAACGCCCTAAATAGTCTGTAACGCGGGCATTACGCACAGTTTGTAGAGGTCTGCATAGGTGAGGTTAAACAGATTTATTCCGTCATATCATGCCGTGTAAATCAACCACAATTCCGGCTTAGCCCATCTCAAATATAAAATCTAAAACACTATAACTTAATCCCAAATTCAAAATCGGGATCAGAAAATGGGAAAACCACACTTGCATCGAATTCAGAATTTTTTGAAGATCGCGAAGTCGCATTTAAAGCCTTATTTGCGCTATTTGATTTTGGGCGGGACGTTTTTATTTATTGCCAAAGCTTTTTTAACTCACTGGCGAGAAGTCGCGAATATCCAAATTCGAGCCGAAAGTTTTCCGTTGCTGGCGATCGCCCTCGGCGTCACTTTACTTTCTCTAATTATTGTCGGCTGGGTGTGGATGTTGATTTTGCGGGAATTCCGCCAACCTGTAAATGCCGCCTGGGCGATTCAAGTTTTTCTCAAAACTAATATTGCCAAGTATTTGCCGGGGAATATTTGGCATTTTTGGGGTCGAATATTGGAGGCCAAAAAGGCCGGCATTTTCCCCAAAGCTGCTACTCTCAGCGTGTTGCTGGAACCGCTGCTGATGGCTTCGGCAGGCGTTTTGATTGGGTTGATTTGTTTTGACAAATTCAATTGGTTTTGGCGGATTGTCGGTTTTACTGCTATTTTAACGGCGATTCATCCCCGAATTTTAAATCCGATCGTTCTCTTTGTAGAGCGGTTGAAGTTATCCAAGAACAAGGGGGAAAATTCAAAGGCTGAGGAGGCTGCGGAGGAGCAACTAAATTTTCCTACAGAGTCTACTTCCAACATAGCTAAAAAAACATTGCGTGTCAAGTCCGGTCGCCAAATTAATTGGCCAATTAAACGCTATCCTTTAGTGCCGTTAATCGGACAAATGTGTTTTATCGGATTGCGGGGCTGCGGATTTTTGCTAACTGTAACGGCTTTAACTCCGGTGAACTTTAGCAATATTCCCAACTTGTTCGGTGCTTTTTGTTTTGCGTTTGTTGTCGGTTTAATCGTACCGGGTGCACCGGGGGGAATGGGAGTATTTGAAGCAACGGCGATCGCCCTGCTGTCCGATCGCTTTTCTACGGGTATAATTCTGAGTGCCGTGGCTTTGTATCGGATAATTAGCATTCTGGCGGATGTTTCGGGTGCTGTTTTGGCAAAGCTCGATCGGCAGCGCGATCGGCACAGTAAGTGAGTGGGAAAATATATGAGGCTAGCGGACTGACCGCGATTAGGAGGAGTCGAAAATATGTATTTTTATTAAAATTTTTTACATACGTACGTATGCTGGGTATAGTTGAGTTAATAAAAAAATCTCAACTCATTTGTTTAGGGTGCTAAAAAAAAAGCCACAAACAATAGAGTCGGATTCAATAAATTTAAGACCTGCAAACAAACCGAGTTGCTCTCATAAAATCACAGTTTTAGGGATTTCTACCGTGAAGAAAACGTTTTTTTTTAGTTCCGGTGTGCTTGTCCTAGATTTATGAAAAATTGTTAACTTTAAGCTATAGGGTACACAGCCATGATGCCAGTTTTATCAGCAGGTGCGAGCAAACTTCCGAATCAAATCAACGCCGACAAGGGGAGTTTTGGGGAAAAGAGCGATCGGCCCAATAACCCCAGTACAATAGTATTTATAGATGCGGCAGTAGCAGACTATCAAACACTTCTAGATGGAGTGAAATTGGGAGTAGAAGCAATAGTTATCGACTCCCACAGAGATGGAGTCGAACAAATTAGCGAAGTGCTAGCTAATCGCACTAATATTGACAGCATTCATCTAGTTTCCCACGGCGAACCGGGAAGCTTGCAACTCGGTAAAACCAGACTGTCTGTCGATAACCTACAAGCTTATAGCAAGCAATTTCAGCAATGGCGACGCGCTTTAACAATTGATGCAGACATCCTGATTTACGGCTGCAACGTAGCAGCAGCATCCCCCGCTTGTCAGAAATTCCGCCAGGGAATAAATTCCCTGTCTCAAAGCGAAAGTCGGTTGAAACCGACTAAAAACAATTTCATTAAACAGTCCTCTAAAGAGGACTTTTGCTATGAGACGGGGGTGGAAACGAACGGCGGACTCGATGAACAAGCCGTAGATGGTGTCCAATTCCTCCACCGCATTGCATCCCTCACCGGTGCAAATATCGCCGCATCTAAATATCTCACGGGGAGTGCAAAATTAGGTGGGAATTGGGAACTAGAAGAAAAAATCGGCAACATTAAATCGCCCCTAGCATTCGAGTCAAACGCGATGCAAAATTATGCGTCTGTTTTGGCTACCATCGTTACCAATATTTTCGATAGCGGTACAGGTTCTCTAAGACAGGCCATTAACGAAGCTAATTCCAATCCCGGATTAGACATAATTGAATTTAACATTACCGACCCAGGGCCTCATAGGATTACCCTAAATGAAGCCTTACCTGTCATCACCAGCCCAGTTAGGATCAATGGCAGATCTCAACCTGGATATGCTGGTAAACCCCTTATCGAACTAAATGGTAGTTTAGTACAAAGATCTTCGTCTCCTTCGTCTCCCTATGTCGCTGGTTTAGAGTTAGGGAAAAGCCCTTTTGTCGGCGCAGAAGATTCCCGTGGCAGTACCATTGAAGGATTGGTTATTAACGGATTTGGAAAGGGCTCAAATTTCGCTGGCAAGGGCATTCTGATTACAACTAATAACAATACCATCCAAGACAACTACATTGGTACTGATATTAGCGGTACGACGGCTGTAGGCAACACTGGCTATGGCGTCCACATCCAAAGTTACACTCAAAACAATTATCCTAATGTCACCACCCTAACAGGCAATATTATCTCGGGAAACGTCATCTCTGGTAACGAAGGTATTGCAGGTATATTTATTGCTGGAACAGATTCAGGGGGAGTCACAAACACCAAAATTACTGGCAATTACATAGGGACTGATGCCACGGGGACAATAGCTTTAGGCAACGATGGCGATGGCATTCTTATCTCCTACCGCAACGCGAATAATACGATCATCGGCGGTACTGCAGCCGGAGAAGGAAATGTCATTGCTAACAATAATGGTAGTGGTATTGAAATTATTGCAAGTTCCGCCAGCAACACTATTCAAGGGAATAGCATCTTTAACAACAAAGAATTAGGAATTGACTTACTCGGCAATACTGGCATCACTCCCAACGATTTAGGCGACGCTGATACAGGTAGCAATAATCTGCAAAATTTCCCGGTTCTGACCTCAGTTAGCGGCAACACAGTCAGCGGCATTCTCAACAGCACTCCTAACGCCACCTTCCGCGTCGAATTCTTTGCAAATACCAGTTATCACCCGGCAGGTGCAGGTCAAGGTGAAACTTTTCTAGGTTTCCAAGACGTTACGACAGATAGTGCTGGCAATGCTAATATCAACTTCGCCTACTCTCCAGTAGCAGGCAAACCGGTTCTCGCCGCTACTGCTACTAACAAAACTACAGGGGATACCTCGGAATTTTCCCTTCGCCGCACTCAACCACCAGTCAACACTGTACCGGGAAAAACAACTACTACCACAACTAACTCTAACAATATTACCCTCAACAGCGGAGACTTGGTATATAACGTTTTAGCGACACCGTATCCGTCTGAGATCGAGGTTTCAGGCGTGACGGGAAATGTAGACAGCGTTACAGCCACTCTCAACAATGTCCAAACTTTTAATGGCTTGGATGGTTCATCGCAGGTAATCAACCTCTTGCTAGTTGGCCCAGAGGGACAAAATGTAGTGTTAATGTCTCAGGTGGGCTCTGCACCACTTAACAACATCAGGCTGAACTTCGATGATAATGCGGCTGCGTTTCTTCGTCAGCCATACCCTACTACTTTGCCGATTATTACTTCAGGCAAGTACAAACCGAGTAACTATTCGTTAAACGGTTTTCGCGATATTTATCCCTTTTTGTATAACAACAATACGCAAACACCGACCGGGGCACCAGAAGGGCCTTACGGTTCGACTCTTTCTGTTTTTAATAAAACTAACCCCAATGGTAGTTGGAAATTGTATGCAGTTGATGCCAACCAAGAGAATAGTAAAGCTTCCGGTGCTACTACTCCGGGAAATATTGCTAGCTGGAGTGTCAACATTACTACTGATGGCAAAGAAACGACGACTGAAAATACTCCTCGCATCTTCTCTGCTAGCAACGGTAATAGTATCTCTGTATCGGATTCCGATAGTGAGTCTGTCGAAGTTAATCTCAGCGTTACCAGCGGAATTATTACGCTCAATTCGCTGACAGGTTTAACGGGATCGGGGAATGGCAGCAACAGCCTGATTTATACGGGAAAACAGGCTGATATTAATGCTGCTTTAGAGGGTTTAACTTATACGCCCAATCCGAACTTTGTTGGAACGGATACGCTGACTTTGACGACAAACGATCGCGGAGCGCCAGAATTAGGCGGTGCTCAAACCGATAGCGATCGTGTGAATATTACCGTCAACCCACTAACTCCGACACCAACTCCACCGACGCCAACTCCACCAACACCAACTCCGACGCCAACTCCGACGCCAACTCCGACGCCGACTCCTGCGGAAACTCCGACGCCGACTCCTGCGGAAACTCCGACGCCGACTCCACCAACGCCAACTCCGACTCCTGCGGAAACTCCGACCCCGACTCCACCAACTCCAACTCCTGCGGAAACTCCGACGCCGACTCCACCAACGCCAACTCCGACTCCTGCGGAAACTCCGACGCCGACTCCACCAACTCCAACTCCTGCGGAAACTCCGACGCCGACTCCACCAACTCCAACTCCTGCGGAAACTCCGACGCCGACTCCACCAACTCCAACTCCTGCGGAAACTCCGACGCCGACTCCACCAACTCCAACTCCTGCGGAAACTCCGACGCCGACTCCACCAACTCCAACTCCTGCGGAAACTCCGACGCCGACTCCACCAACTCCAACTCCTGCGGAAACTCCGACGCCGACTCCACCAACTCC